>CAZBFL010000022.1:4418-11151 GCA_964491175.1 uncultured bacterium | reverse complement strand
TCATAACCCGATGAATAAAAAAGATTTTGACGACTTAAAAAAACTGGGTGAAATCGAGTTGCGGGAAAAACTCAGCGTGTTCAAAAATGACCTTTACCGCTTGCGCATGCAGCTGCGGTTGGGGCAGACGAAGGACAATGCGGCCGTCAGCCGTACCAGGAAGAATGTTGCCCGCGTGCTCACGCTTTTAAAGCAGAAACCATAAAAGATCTTAATCGAGATAATCTAAAATGAAAAAGAAATTAGAAGGAGTTGTGGTAGGCGACCGGATGGAGAAAACGCGGGTTGCCGTAGTGGAGCGGTTTAAAAGGCATCATTTATATCATAAAGAGATACGGATCAGGACCCGTTATAAGTTCCATGACCCCAAGAACGAAAGCCACACCGGCGACCGGGTTATAATTGAGGAATGCCGGCCGCTCAGCAAGGATAAAAAATGGCGCTTGATAGCCGTAATTAAACCGGCGGCCGGGTAATCGCGATTTAACGAAAAATAATTTTGATATGGTTCAACTAAGAACGATTCTGGAAGTGGCGGATAATACCGGAGCGAAGAAGATTATGTGCTTTGGTATTCCGGGCGGTACCCGCAAGCGCACGGCCGGTATCGGCGACGTAATCGTGGCCACGGTCAAGGATGCTCTGCCCGTCGGCGCCGTAAAAAAGAAAGAAGTGGTTCGGGCCGTGGTGGTGCGTACCCGGAATCGCATTGCCCGGCCGGACGGTTCCTATCTTTCGTTTGACCATAACAGCGCGGTTATCGTTGACCAGGAGAACAATCCCCGGGGCACCAGGGTTTTTGGCCCGGTTGCCCGGGAACTGCGGGACAAGAATTTCGCCAAGATTATTTCTTTAGCCCCGGAAGTGCTTTAGGAGGGAGTCTTTTTCATGCGATTACGCGAGGGCGATTTTGTGCAGGTGCTGAAAGGCAAAGATGCCGGGAAAAAAGGCCGGATACTGCGGGTTTATCCCCGGAAAGACAAAGCGCTGGTAGAAGGTGTCAATTTTGTGAAGCGGCATACCAAGCCGGGTCGGGTTGACCGCCAGGGCGGCATAATTCAAAAGGAATCGCCGATAGCCCTGCCGGCGTTGAGCTATCTTTGTCTGAAGTGCAACCATACGACCCGGATCGGGTTTAAGTTTATCAGTGACAATAAAGTCAGGTATTGTAAAAAGTGCGGTGAATTGATAGAAAACAAACAGGGAAGACGATGACGCGACTTTTTAAAAGATATCAAACTGAAATCGTTCCGAAACTGCAGGCCGAGTTTAAGCATAAGAACCGGATGGCGGTCGGCAAACTGGTAAAAGTGGTGGTCAGCGTCGGTCTCGGAAAGATCAATAAGGAGGAGAAGGCGGTAGAGGAGATTCTGGCTACCCTGGGGACGATTACCGGGCAGAAGCCGGTTACCCGGCGCGCCCGAAAATCCATCGCCAATTTTAATTTGCGTGAAAATGACCTGGTCGGCGCTTTCGTGACCATGCGCGGAAAAAAGATGTATGAATTCTTTGACCGCCTCGTAACCTTTGCCCTGCCGCGCGTGAGAGATTTCCGGGGTCTGCCCCTCTCCGGCTTTGACCGGAGCGGAAACTATAATTTCGGCCTGGCGGAACAGACCGTTTTTCCGGAAGTGGATTACAACAAAATAGAAAAGGTTTTTGGCATGAACGTAAACCTGGTTTGCAGCGCCAAAAACAAGGAAGAAGCGCAAGCGTTGCTGGTTGCCCTGGGACTGCCTTTAGAGGCCCCGCAGAAAGGATAAATGGCGAGAAAAGCGTTGCTGCAGAAAAATCTGCACCCTAAATATCCGATACGGCGCCGCAACCGATGTTTGATTTGCGGAAGACCGCGCGGTTATCTGCGCCGGTTCGGTTTGTGCCGAATCTGTTTTCGTGAGCGTGCCAGCCGGGGTGAAATTCCGGGCGTGGTGAAATCCAGCTGGTAATAGGGTTTGTTTCTGAGAAGGATTATTGTTAAAAGAGGGGATACATGGTTAATGACCCGATCGGTGATTTGCTGGTACGCCTCAAGAACGGGGGAAGCGTGAAGAAGGCGGAGATAAATGTGCCTTGCTCCCGGATGAAGGAGGCAATTCTTAAGATTCTTTCCGGAGCGGGATATGTGGCCGGTTACGAAATACAGGAAAAATCGGGCCGGAAGGAATTAGTGGTAAAATTAAAATACGACTCCCGCTCCGTTCATGCGATTAAAGGAATAAAAAGGATGAGCACGCCGGGCTGCCATATCTATATTTCCAGTTCCGAAATCAGCCGGAGAATCAGGGGACGGGATAAACTGGGAATTATCTCCACTTCCCGCGGCGTATTTTCGCATTACGAAGCCCAAAAACAAGGACTGGGCGGCAAATTTCTGGCGCTAATTTGGTAGCATATTAAATCTTTTAAAGATGGCAAAATTAGGCAAGCGGCCGATCATCGTTCCCGAAGGTGTGAAGATTTCCCTGAAATCCGGCAGCCTGAATATGGTCGGACCGGGAGGGGAGTTGCGCGTAATCATTCCGCCGACTCTTTCGGTGGTTCTGGATAAAGAGCGAATCAGGGTTGACTGCGCGGTTACGGACCAGGTCCTGGCCAGGAAGTCTGAGCGAAAGATGGAGGGGGTTCGGGGGCTTGTCCGGTCTTTAATCAACAGCCGGCTAAACGCAG
This sequence comes from uncultured bacterium, assembly GCA_964491175.1. Classification (GTDB taxonomy): domain Bacteria; phylum Ratteibacteria; class UBA8468; order MWAK01; family MWAK01; genus JAHJUB01. The sequence continues at coordinate 8,484 of CAZBFL010000022.1, read as the reverse complement.
TTAAAAACGGCTGCCTCAAAAAACTTGAGGTAATCGGTGTAGGCTACCAGGCCGAAGTAAAAGGAAAAGAACTGATTCTTAAGGTCGGTTTTTCCCATCCGGTCCCGATAGCCATTCCTGAAGGCGTAAAAGTAAAAGTTGAAAAGATTCTGGTCAGTATTTCCGGCGTTAACCCGGAAACTGTGGGTGATTTTGCCGCCAGAGTAAGGGCGGTAAAACCTCCGGAACCTTACGGCGGCAAGGGTATTCGTTATCAGGGTGAATATGTCCGGCATAAAGTCGGTAAGACTGCGGGAGCGGTCGGAGCCGCCGGCGGCGCAGCCAAATGACGCGATGAGTAGGACAGGCGTCCCGCCTGTCACAATATTATGATTAAGGATAAAAAAGAACGGCGCCGCATGCGGCACCTTCGGTTTATTAAACGGTTTGCGCCCGGAAGCGGAAAGCCGCGGATTTTAGTTCGGAAAAGTTTAAAATATATTTACGCCCTTCTGATTGATGACGCAAAAAGAAGGGTGATTTTAACCGTTTCCAGCATGGCGCAGGCGCCGGCCGGAGATTTGAAAAAAAAGAGCCGGAAGAACGTGGCCGCTGCGAAATTGGTGGGTAAAGCGATGGCTGAAGCGGCTTTGAAAGCAGGCTATCAGGAAGTCGTTTTTGACCGCGGCGGTTATCTTTATCACGGAAAGATAAAAGCGTTTGCGGAAGCAGCCCGGGCTGCCGGACTTAAGTTTTAATTCACAAAAAATGGTAGAAAAAAAACGTAAAAAAGGCAGAACTTTTAAACGAAAAAAATTCGGAGACGACGGAGGTTCTTACGAAAAGGTTGTGCGCATTAACCGAATCAGCAAGACGGTTGCCGGCGGCCGCCGCATGCGTTTTAACGCCCTGATAATCGTGGGAGACAGAAAGGGTAAAGTCGGCGTCGGTTTGGCCAAGGCGAAAGAAGTTTCGCTGGCGATCGATAAAGCCAGGCGGTTGGCGCAACGGCACATGGCGGCGGTGTCGATGGATGGAAACACCATACCTTACGAAATACTGGTAAAATTCAAAGCCGTAAAGATTCTTTTGAAACCGGCCAGACGCGGCCGGGGAATTGTAGCCGGCCAGACTCTGCGCGCTATTGCGGAAGCGGCCGGCATCAAGGACCTGGTAACAAAAATTATCGGAAGCACCAATCCGGTCAACGTGGCCAAAGCAGCCATGAAAGGGTTAACCGGTTATCTGCCATGAAATTAAATGAGATTGGAAGACCGAAAGGAAGCAACCGTCCGGTAAAGCGGCGGGGCCGGGGCGGCGCCAGCGGTCATGGCGGCACTTCAACCCGCGGGCATAAGGGACAATGGTCGCGTGCCGGCGGCGGCGTGCGGCCGGGGTTTGAAGGCGGGCAGATGCCTTTAGTTCGCCGGATTCCCAAGTTTGGTTTTACTTCGCGGCGTGCGGACCGGTACCAGATTATAAACGTGGACGACCTTTCCCGATTCCCGGAAAACACCCTGGTGGACAACAAAGCCCTCTTTTCGGCCGGTCTGATTAAAAAAGACCTGCCGGTTAAAGTTTTGGGCCACGGCGACCTGAAAATTTCCCTGAAGGTGGAGGCCGGCTTCTTCAGTAAACAGGCCGAAAAAAAGATAAAAGCAGCCAAAGGCCAGGTGATAGCTACTCAAAGTCCGAAACCGGAAAAACAAAACCTGAAAACTCCAGCCCTCAAGAAACCTCAAACCCCAAAAACAAAAAAAAGACCGTAAATGGCAAACCTATCTCCGTTCCGCGATAGTTTGAAAATTCCGGACCTCCGGGGGAAGATTCTGGTTACGCTGGGATTGTTGTGCGTCTACCGGTTCGGTTGTTACATCCCGGTTCCCGGCATTGACGGCCAGGCGCTTTCTCAATTTTTCAACCAGGTCCAGGGAACTCTTTTTGGCGTGGCCGACCTTTTTACCGGGGGTGCGCTTTCCCAGGCGACCATCTTCGCCCTGGGTATCATGCCCTATATCTCGGTTTCCATCGTTCTGGAACTTTTAACTACGATGGTGCCGTCCCTGGAGCAGATGGTCAAGAGCGGCGCGGAAGGACGGCGGCGGCTCACCCAGTTAACCCGCCAACTAACGGTGGTTTTATGTCTTTTTCAGGGTATGATGGTCAGTCTCTGGTTGGAAAATCCGGCCAGTTTCGGCGGGGTCAGGATGGTGGCCGCTCCCGGCTGGTCGTTTCGCATCATCTCCGTCCTTACCCTGACCGCCGGCACAATCTTTTTGATGTGGCTGGGGGAACAGATTACAGAGAAAGGCATCGGCAACGGAATTTCCCTGATTATCAGTCTCGGCATTATCTCCCGTTACCCAACCGCGGTTAAACAAGTATTTGAATTGGCGCGGCAGGGAAGGCTTTCCGGTTTAAGCATTGTTTTGATGCTTATCTTAATCGTGGTGGTGGTCGGCGCCACCATTCTTCTGCTGGAGGGGGAGCGCCGCGTTCCGGTTCAGTATGCCCGCCGGGTTGTGGGCCGCAGGCAGTACGGCGGACAGAACACCTATCTGCCGGTCAAGATTAACCAGGGCGGTGTCATCCCGCTTATTTTTGCGGTGTCCATCCTGATGTTTCCCGCCACCATCCTGCGTTTTTACAAGGGCGCTTTCGCCGTTAGACTTACTGGCCTGCTGGACCAGGGCGGATTATTATACAATATCCTTTTCGCGGTTTTGACGATATTCTTCTGTTATTTCTACGCCGCGGTAAGTTTTAAACCGGACAAGGTTTCCGACGACCTTCGTAAATACGGCGGTTTTGTCGCCGGCATCAGGCCGGCCGCGCCACCACCGAATACCTGGAAAAAATTTTGTTGTTTGTTACCATGCCCGGCGCGCTTTTTTTGGTTATAATCGCCCTTTTTCCCCAATTAATTACGCACGTCTTCAAGATTCCTTCCCTGGTCGGCAGTCTTTTCGGCGGGATCGGTCTGCTGATTGTGGTGGCGGTGCTGATTGAGACGATGCGCCAGATTGAAGCGCATCTTTTAATGCGCCACTACGAGGGTTTTTTGAAGAAGGCCCGTATCCGATAACATAGTAATTTGTCATTGCGAGCGACCAACGGGAGCGTGGCAATCTCAGGTTTTCACCACGGGATTGCTTCGCAAAATACGCTCGCAATGACTTGATTGTAATGTTGAAAAATAGAGCGGTGGTTTTTTTTGGCCCGCCCGGTGTGGGTAAAGGCACCGTGGCAACCCGGTTGGCGAAGGAGTTTGGATGCCGGACTGTTTCTTCCGGCGACCTCCTGAGAGAGAACGTAAAGGGCGGGACGGATTTAGGCAGCCAGGCGAAAAAATTTATGGATTCGGGCGGCCTGGTCCCCGACCAGCTGGTTACCCGGATGGTAATGGCCGGCCTGGACAAGGAAAACGGCTGCGTTTTTTTAGACGGTTTTCCGCGGACCATCGTTCAGGCGGAAGAACTGGCCGCATATCTGAAAAAAAGAGATTGGGAACTTCTGGTAGTTGACCTGGAAGCGGATGACCGTTTCCTGATGGCGCGTCTAACCAACCGGCTTATCTGCCGGGACTGCGGGGCCATCTACCACCGGATTAATCTGGCGCCGAAAAAAGAAGGTGTCTGCGATATCTGCGGCGGAGGTCTTTACCAGCGGACGGACGACCAGCCGGATGTCGTTGCCAAGAGACTTTCGGTTTATCACCGGCAGTCGGCGCCGCTCCGGGACTATTATCAAAGACTGGGGTTGATGAAGACGCTGCGCGGCGATACGGTTCTGGATGAAACGCTTACCGCCGTGCGCAAACTTTTGAAAAATATTCCGTAAGAAGAGATAAATGCGGCATCAGGCTAAACTGAAAGGAATGAAGGAAGCTGGCCGTATCGTAGGTTTGACCCGTCAGTATCTGGCACAATTAATTGTACCCGGGATTGAAACCGGCGAACTGGATGAGCGAGCCGGAGAGTTCATAGAAAAGGAAGGCGGCCGGGCCGCCTTTAAAGGATATTGCGGTTTTCCCGCATCGATCTGTGTTTCACCCAATGAAGTTGTGATTCACGGAATTCCCGGAAAA
>CAZBFL010000022.1:0-4408 GCA_964491175.1 uncultured bacterium | reverse complement strand
GTTGACCTAGGCGTGGAGAAGGACGGTTTTTTCGCCGACGGCGCCGCCACTTTTCCGGTCGGGGCGGTTTCGCCCGAAAAAGAAAGATTGATTGCGGTGACCCGGGCATCTCTTTTGGCTGCGCTGGCCCGGATAAAAGCCGGTCTTTCGGTGGACGATATCAGTTCCGCGGTTGAGAATTCGGTTAAAAACGCCGGTTTTTCAGTAGTTAGATCTTTCTGCGGTCACGGTATCGGCCGTCGGTTGCATCAGCGCCCGGAAGTGCCTAATTTTGTAAGCGGGAATGATTTTCGTTTATACCCCGGACTTGGCTTGGCGATAGAACCTATGGTAAACTATAGGGGAGGCGAGGTAAAAATTCTGTCTGACGGATGGACGGTGGTAACCGCCGACGGAAGCCTTTCCGCCCATTTTGAGGAAACGGTGGTTGTGCTGGAAGACGGTTGTGTGGTTGTCACCGAAATATGAAGAAGGAGAATAAGCTGAAGGTCGAGGGTGTTGTTTTGATGGCGCTGCCCAACGCCAATTTCAAGGTAAAATTAAAAAACGGCCACGAAATCCTGGCCCATGTCAGCGGCAAGATGCGGATGCATTATATTAAAATTTTGCCGAGCGATAAAGTGATTATGGAAATCAGCCCGTATGATTTAACGAAAGGGAGAATCATTCAACGGCAGTAAAAATAAACAGCAGGACAGGCGTCCCGCCTGTCAAAACACAAAAATGAAAGTGCGAGCCTCAGTGAAAAAAATTTGTCCCCAGTGCCAGATTGTCCGGCGGGGCGGAAAAGTCCGGGTCATTTGTAAAAATCCCCGCAAGGGACCAAAACATAAACAGGTTCAGGGATAGGTTTCCAAACTACTATGGCTAGAATAATCGGTGTGGAGATTCCAAACGCCAAGCGGGTAGAGGCAGGGCTCACTTATATTTACGGCATCGGCGTGAACCTGGCGCGGCGCCTCTTGAAAGAGACTAATATTGACGCGGATATCAGGGTGAAAGACCTTACGGAAGACCACATTAACCGCTTGACGATGGCGATCCAGCGCAGTTACCGGGTTGAAGGCGACCTGCGCCGCGAAGAAACGGCAAACACGAAACGACTGATGGAAATCGGCTGTTATCGCGGGGTCCGGCACAAGCGGGGTTTGCCGGTACGGGGACAAAGAACGCATACCAACGCCCGAACCCGCAAGGGTCCACGGAAGACGGTCTCAACCATCCGCAGCAAGGATAAGCGGAGTGAAATCAAGTCCAGGGTGACGGACGACAAAAAGAAATAGAGAGGGTAAAAGAGAATGGGTAAAAAGTACGAAAAGAAGAAGAAAAAGAGCACCGCTCCTTCCGGGGGAATCGCCCACGTGAAGGCGACGTTTAACAATACTTTTGTCACGATAACCGACGATAAAGGCAATGTTCTGGTTCAGGCGAGCAGCGGACAGGTTGGTTTTAAGGGGACCCGCAAAGGAACGCCGTATGCCGCCGGCCTGGTTGCCCGGGAAGTGGCTCGTCGCGCCCAGGACCTCGGGGTCAGGGAAGTGGAAGTGCGGGTAAAAGGACCGGGTCCGGGTCGGGAGACGGCTATCCGTTCCCTCCAGTCGGCCGGTCTGATGGTGACCCAGATTCACGACATGTCTCCGATTCCCCATAACGGCTGTCGGCCGCCCAAAGAGCGCCGGGTCTAAAACACTATGAAGCAAAGAGCACCGGTTTGTAAAATCTGTCGCCGCGAAGATACAAAATTATTTCTGAAAGGGCAGCGATGCCTGACGGCGAAATGCGCTGTGGACAAAGGACGTCCGGCGCCCTCCGGGAACAGCCGGTATTCCAGTCCAAGTTCAACTTACCGCCTTCAATTGCGGGAAAAAGAGAAGGCCCGTTCTTTTTACGGCGTGCTGGAGAGACAATTCCGGCGTTATTTTGTCATGGCCAAGAAAAGCGGCCAGGCTCCCGGCGAAAAACTGCTTGTTTTTCTGGAACGGCGGCTGGACAACGCTTTGGTTGTTTCCGGTCTCCTGCCTTCCAGACGTTTTGCCCGTCAACTGATTGGCAGCGGCCATATCAAGGTAAACGGCCGCCGCATGAGCATACCGTCTTATCTGGTTGCCGGCGGCGACGAGGTGGAATTCCGGTCCGGTTCCCGGGTTGTGCCGAAACTGAAGGAGATGCTCCTGGCCGGCGGTTTGGTAAAACAGTGCCCGGCCTGGTTGAATCTGGATAAGGAAGCGGTTAAAATTAAAGTTTTACGGGAACCTTCCCGGAGCGAAATTTCCGTCCCGGTGGAGGAAGGTCACATCGTCAACCTTTACTCACGGTAGAAAAAAACGCAGTGCGGCTCTTTCCGGGCCGCCCAATCGAGGCGAATTATGGAGCAATTTAAATACCCGAAAAAGATAGACTGGGACAAGGAAACATACCGGTCGACCTACGGAAAAGTAGTTGTGGAGCCGTTGGAGCGGGGTTTTGCGATTACGGTTGGGAACTGTCTTCGCCGGATTCTGCTTTCGGCGATTCCCGGCGTGGCGATTACCAGCGTCAAAATAGACGGTGTCGCTCATGAATTTTCGGCGATTCCCGGCGTGAAAGAGGACGTTACCGATTTTGTTCTGAATTTGAAACAGGTAAACCTGAAGGCTAATATCACCGACCTTCCCAAGAAATTCTCCGTGACGATCGGAAAAAAGACAGAACTTCTTGCCGGCGATCTGTTTCCCGGAGCGGAAATCAGCGTTGAGAATCCAAAACTGCACATCGCCACCCTTTCCGGAGAGACCGCGCTGAAACTGGAGTTGACGGTCAATCAGGGGTTCGGTTACGTGCCGGCCGGACGGATATCGGAAGAAGGGGTACCCATCAATACGATTCCTCTGGCGGCTTCATTCAGCCCGATTACCCGGGTTTCCTACCGCATCGAGAACACACGGGTAGGGCAGCGGGTTGACTACGAAAGGCTGTTGCTGGAGATCTGGACAACCGGCGCCATCACACCGAAAGATGCGGTAAAACACGCTACCGGAATTCTAAACAGGCACTTTAACCTGATCGCGGAAACAGAAGGTGAAGAAACAAAAAAACCTAAGGAACTTCCGGCGGCCGCCGGTTTTGCGGAAGAACCTTTATCCGACAAACCTCTTTCCGGGAAAAAACAAAAAAAGAAAAAATTGAAAAAAAATGCGACATCAGCGAAAAAAAAGGGTTAACTTAAATCGCGGCCGCCGGGCCGGAATCTTCAATTCTTTGCTTAAGGGGTTGATTATTCACGGAAAAGTCAAGGCTTCTACGGCCCGCGTCAAGCAGATTCAGGTCCTGGCGGAAAAGATAATTACCATGGCCAAGGAAGATTCGGTGGCCAGCCGGCGCCGCATCTTTGCCTGTCTTCAGGATGAAGCCATGGTGAAAAAACTGATGTCGGAAATTGCCCCGCGCTACCAGGGGCGCAACGGCGGTTATACCCGATTGTTTAAACTTGGTCCCCGCAAGGGCGACGGATGTGAACTTTCCCAGCTGACCTTCCTGCCTTAAAGACGGTAAATGGTGAACGGTAAACAGTGAATAGAGATAACCGGATACCGTTACGTTACTGCTGTAATCGGTAACACATGACCGAAGAAAAAATCCTTGATTTTCTGCGAGAGCATAATCAACACCACATTATTCAACACTATCAGCGGCTCAGTCCGGACAAACAGGACCTTTTCCGGAAAAACCTGAAGGGGCTGGACCTGCCGCTGGTCTTTAAACTTTACCGGAAATTTTCCGGAGCAGAAACTTCCGTACATCTTCCCCGCGATATTCAACCGGCCCCGATTATCACCATACCCGAAACGCCTTCCGAGAGGGCTTTTCAGGAAAAAGCTTATCGGGAAGGGGAGGCACTGCTTCGGGAAAACAGGGTTGCTGTCCTTGTCGTAGCCGGCGGCCAGGGTTCCCGGCTCGGTTTTGCGGGGCCCAAGGGCGCCTTTCCGATTTCTCCGGTCAGGAAAAAACCGCTTTTCCAACTATTTGCCGAAACAGTTTCAGCGTTAAATCGCCGTTACCGGTCCGCCATCCCCCTGCTGATAATGACCAGCCCGGAAAACGACCGGCCGGTCAAGGATTTTTTTCAGGCGCATCATTTTTTCGGGCTGGGCGCCGGCGCAGTCTTTTTTTTCAGGCAGGAAATGCTGCCGACGGTCACCGCGGACGGCGGTCTGATTTTAAAGGACGAGACCCGGCTGTTTGCCAATCCTGACGGCCACGGCGGCTCCCTTAAAGCGCTTCATAAATCCGGGCTTCTCTCCGAGATGGCGCAAAAAGGTTTTTCCGACCTCTTTTACTGCCAGGTTGATAATCCGCTGGTAAAGATAGCCGACCCGGTTTTTCTGGGTTACCACCGGCTGGCAAAATCCGAATTTTCCCTGAAGGTTTT
>CAZBFL010000021.1:3145-11369 GCA_964491175.1 uncultured bacterium | reverse complement strand
ATAATCCGGCCAGAACAAAAACTATTAATCTCTTTCTCTGAGCAAATAACTGTTTCATGACCGGGTGCGGGTCTCAGTGAGCCAGTATGAAAATTATGGCGGCGACTACCGCCGACAGCCCGGACAAAGAAGAACCTTTAATCTCGAAACTCTGGGCGGAGGAAAATTTACCTTCCTGTCCCCACCGGTCAACGGCATTGGTGCGGACATAGTAGGTACCGGCTTTCTTGGGATTCTCCAGAGTGATTTCCGGACTCTTAACCTTCCGGTCAACCAGTATCTTGTTAAACGATTCCTCGCCGGCCATTTGAAACCGATAAGTTGTGCCCTCGCCCAGGTCCTGCCACCGGATGGTGATCTCTTTGTCTCCGGCCTTCGGCGCTTCGACGGCCGGGGGAGGCGTCGGCGGAGGCAATACCATCGCGAACGCCAGGGTATCAGACCACTCGCCCTGGTAACCGTCAGCCGCAACAGAACTAACCCGGAAGTAATAATTTTTCAGGTCGAGGTCGTCTGTGAGGTACTCGGTTTTGGTGATATCGCTTTTATCCTGAACCAGCCGGCTGAACTCATTATCTTCCGCAATCTGGATGTGATATCCGGAAGCATCAGCCACCTTCAGCCATTTACAGGTCAAAGATGCTCCGGGGTACTCAGCCTGGCTGCGCGGAATTTCGGTAAAAGGCGCAACCGGATTAACCCTTATTCGTGTTTCAACCGGCGCGGACGGCACCCCTTCAAGCCCAATTTCATCAATGCTTGCGCTCTGCAGGTAGTACGTTCCGTCTTCAACTATAGCAATGTCAAAGGTATCCTCCGGAGAAATAATCCTTTCCGTAACTATGTCCCTGACCCCCGTGTCCTTTGCCAGTAAAATCCGGTAGGAAGCGGCTCCTTCAACCTTTTCAAATGCGAGGCGGACCGGAATTTTTTTATAAACCGGCCTGGGTTGGAGCAACGCCGGATACGGCAGAAGTTTCCTGGGCAGGATAGGCGCTTCCGCTTTGCTTACGAGCGTCCCTTCGCCCGGGTTGACTTGCACCGTTTTGTCTCTTGCTTCAACCTCAACAATGTCATCAAATGATTCAAAGCGGGAAGCCCCGTCCGGGTCAACCGAACTTCTGAAGACGGTGCCCCGTACTCCGGCGATAGCGGTTGGTGTCTCTACCTGAAACCTTGTCTCTTTACCGGTGGCCTTCATTATTCTGGTGATAACCCGTCCCGCCGAAAGGGAAATCCGGTGCCGGGAAGAAACGTTGGAACTCCTGGCGGTCTTAACCTGAACGGTGGTATCCGCCCGCTGAAGAACGTTGTGTCCGTTTTCATACTCATACTCGACGGCGCTGGCGGCGCCCGTGCGCACCTTATCTCCTTCCTCAACCTTGCTATTGAGAACCAGGGGCTGCCATTCCTTGGCTGCCTCCGAGTAAAAAACCGCTTCGCCCTTGACAAAACGTACGGTAGCCGGAACCGGTTTACCCTTCAGCAGACGGGCAGGTATCAGAATGACATCATCCGGATATATCAGGTCCGGATTCCGCATCCGGTTAAAACGGGCGACTTCTTTCCAAAGGGCTGGTTTTTCCAGGTTATTTTTGCAAATCCCGATGAGTGTGTCGTCTTTTATAACCGTAACTCCAAGAGCCGGTTGTTCCTGCGCGGCGCCGAGATGGGAAAGGACAAGAAAGAAGATAAAAAGACCGGAAGCTATCAAAATCCTCTGCTTCATATGGCCCCCTTATTTCCGAAACGGAAATTCTCAGGTTAAAAATTTCGCTATCTATACAATTAGTACCGTATACGGTTCAAAATGTTCACCGGGCAACTGTTTCCGAGGGAGCATCGGCCCAGATTCGCTCCAGGGCGTAAAATTTTCGCGTTTCAGGCAGGAAAATGTGCAGGATGAAGTCGCCGTAATCAAGCAGAACCCAGGAACTTGCCGGAAACCCCTCCCTGCCCAAACAACCCTTCCGGGGTAGGCGGAAAGCCACTTCCTCCGCAATCGCTTTTACCTGCGGCATGCTCTCCGCGGTGCAAATAATAAAATAGTTGGTGAAATCCGCCACCCGGGACAGCCGCAGGACAACTACATTTTTGGCTTGTTTTTCTTCCAATATTCCGAGCAAATCCCTGATCTTTTTCGGTAGTTTAATATTGCCTCCTATTTAATAATTCGGCTCATCTCGAAAATAGGCAGGAGCACCGAAATCACGATTCCGCCTACCAGGATTCCCATAATCACGATCATGGTCGGCTCAAGCAGCGCCACCAGTCTGGTCAAACCGGTCGCCAATTCCTCTTCGTAATGCAGGGCGGCCCTTTCCATCATCTCCGCCAGTTTCCCGGTCTCCTCCCCTACCCTGGCCATCTGGACGATAAACGGCGGGAAACGGGGGTTGCCGCTCAGCGCCCGGTTCAGGGAAATTCCCCGGCTCAAATCATGCTCAATATCCGTCAATTCTTTTCGAAACGACGGGTCGGGAATAACCATGGAGACCAGATGCATGGCTTCAATCAACCTTACGCCGCCCTTGTGAAGAACGGAAAGGTTTCTGGCGAAAAGAGCCAGGGAATGCTTTCGGGAAAGTTCCCTCGCCACCGGAAGACGCCCCAGCATATGCCAGAAGTAATCCCTGTCCTTCTGTTTCCCCCGGCGCTGACGCTGCCAGAAGTATAGAAAGGAGAGCAAAATTAAGATGAGGATTCCAAAGCGTTTGAGAAAAAGGACGAAGGAAAGGGTAAAACGGGTAAAAGCCGGAAGCAGCACGCCGCTTTCCGCAAAGACGGCGCTGACCTTGGGCAATACTACCAGAAAAAGAAAGAGCAGGACCGCCAGGGAAATGCCGGCCAGGAAGACCGGGTAAATCAGGCTGTTGATTACCTTGCGCCGCAGGCTTAATGCGGCTTCCTCGGAACGGGCAAATTCGGAAAGGGTCGGCCCAAGCGTCCCGCTTGCTTCCGAAGCGGCGGCCAATTCCGGCAGAGCGGCCGGAAATATCTGTTCCCGGCGCAACGCCTCCGAAAAAATGGTTCCCCGGCGCAGCGATTCGGACAGGTTGCGGAAAGCGCGGGCCAGAACCGGGTCCTTAATCTGGGGCGCAACCGTTTCCACCGCTTCGACAACCGGGATATGGCTGTTGATTAATGACGCCAACTGGCGCAGGGAAGCGGTGGTCTCTTCCGGATTCGTTTTTCGGCCCCAAAAAAATATTTTTTTTTCCGCATCCGCCGCTTGCAGTTCTACGGGAAACAGGCTCAGGTTCTTCAGCGCCAGCCGGCATTCAACAGGGTCGGCTGCGTCTATTTGACCTTTGACGCGGCGGCCGTTCCGATCAAAACAGAGATAGCGGAATAGAGCCATTTAATACGTTAAAACGTGGATTCCCGCTTACTACATGCGGGAATGACATCATTTTTTTACGCGGTGACGCGCAGAACCTCTTCCAGGGTTGTCAGACCTTCCAGAACTTTCTTTTCTCCGGAAGCGCGCAGGGTGCGCATCCCTTTTTTATTCATATATTCTTTCAATTCCTGCGACGGTTTCTTTTCTAAAATCTGATGCCGGATTGCGTCATCAAGGATAAAAAACTCAAAGATTCCGGTGCGGCCGCGGTATCCGGTTCGAAAACAATGTTCGCAGCCCCGGCCCCGGAAGATGGCTGTTCCCGGCGGAAATGACGCCGGCGGAATCTCGCCCGGCGGAACCGGTTCCTTGCAGTAATTGCAAATCAAGCGGACCAGCCGCTGGGCGATAACCGCCAAGACGGAAGAAGAGATGAGATACGGTTCAATACCCACTTCCATCAACCGGGTAACCGCGCTGGCGGCATCGTTCGTGTGCAGCGTGGAGAAGACCAGGTGCCCGGTCAAACTGGCCTGGATGGCCATATCGGCTGTTTCCCGGTCGCGGATTTCCCCGACCATTAAAACATCCGGGTCGTGCCGGAGGATGGAACGCAGGGCGGCGGCAAAAGAGAGCCCGATCATCGGACTTACCTGAATCTGGCTTAAACCCGGAATCTGGTATTCAACCGGGTCTTCCAGCGTAATAATGTTTCGGCCGGGAAGATTTATCTTCTGCAGGGCGGCATAAAGCGTGGTTGTCTTGCCGCTGCCGGTGGGACCGGTCAGCAGGATGATTCCGTGGTCGGAAGAGATGAACTTTTCCATCAACACCAATTCATCGGCGTAAAACCCCAGCGTCGGAAGGGAAAAAAGGAAAGAGGCCTGGTCAAGGAGACGCAGGACGGCCGCTTCCCCCCAGTAAGTGGGCAGGATGGAAACCCTGATATCGATCGGCCGGCCTTCCAGGTGGACGGTGGTGCGTCCGTCCTGGGGCAGGCGTCGTTCCGCAATGTTCAGCCCGGACAGGATTTTAATGCGGGAGATAACCGCCGCCTGCATCGCGGCCGGCAGTTTAAACATATCATGCAAAACCCCGTCGATGCGGTACCTGACCCTGAATTCGTTCTCCTGGGGCTGAAGATGGATATCGCTGGCGCCCTGTTGGAGAGCCTGGAAAATAGCCTGGTTAACCATCCGGATAACCGGCGCTTTATTGGCCAGGTCCAGCAGGTTTTCCCGGGTAGAGCCGTTTTCAACGACACTCGGCGATTCGGGAGCAACCGAAATATCCCGGCGTACCTTTTCCTGGCTGGGGCGCCAGTAATTACGTTCCAGGAACTCGGTGATTTCCGAGGTTAAACCGAAAGCAAGGTTAACCGGAAATTTTAAGCCTTCCTCAATCTCAAGCCGGGGCAGGCGCAACGGGTCGGCGGAGACGATAAAAATTTTCCCTTCTTCCCTGATGGGCAGCGCTTTCCAGCGCTGCCAGGAATCAAAAGAGATTAAGCCGACCAGGTCCGGGGAAAAAAGGGTTTCAAAATCTTTTTTAAGCGGAATTCCCAGTTGCTCCGACAGGCCGGAAAAGAGCTCTTCTTCGTCCAGAACGGCCATTTCCAGGAGGATTTCGCCGATCCGCTGCTGAGGTTTTTCTTTTTGAACGGAAAGGGCTTCTTCCAGAACGACCCGGGTGAGAAGACCGCGGCTGAAGAGAATTTCGCCTATCTTCATTTTGCCGGATTGCTCTTTTTTAAATCGGCCTTCTTCTGCTCGGTAACCACGGCGGACTCTTCTTTGGTGGCGAGTACGGTGGGCGTAATGAAGATATAAAGACTGGTTTGCTGATTCTTCCTGGTTTTATGGCGGAAAAAATATTTCAGCAGGGGAATGTCCCCGAAACCGGGAACCTTCTCCAGCGTGTCATCGCTGTCGTTACGGGTCAACCCGCCCAGAACCAGCGTTTCCCGGTCGTTTACAATGACGCTGCTCTGGGCGGAACGCTTGGCGATGGTCGGAGCCAGAATGTCGCTTCCGGCGATGGAAGAAGAGACCAGTTTGGTCACCTCTTCAAGAATCTCCAGCCGGACGTTCCGGTCGGCGCTGATGTGCGGGGTAATCTTAAGGGTTATACCGACCTCCTGATAGTCAAAACTCTGGGTCGGGATAGTTTCGGAAGCAGCGGTTCCGTAGGTAATCTGCTTGGTGTACGGAATCGTATCAACCACCTTAATCAACGCTTCTTTATTATCCAGGGTAACTATCAGCGGTGTGGAAAGAATCTTAAAATTGGTATCCTTCCCGTAAAGTTTTATCAACGCGCCGACATTAAAAGGAAAATCTTTTCCCTTAATCACTCCGGCGATGAGACCGGAAGGCTGCAGGCCGGCTTCCAGCGTCGCCAAATCAGTCGTGCCGACGGTTCCGCCCACCGAACCGAAGCCGCGGTAGGCGCCTTCGGCGCCTTCAAAAAACTGCCATTGTATCCCAAACTCCCGGACCAGGTCACCGCTCACCTCGGCCACCAGCGCCTCAATCAAGACCTGGCTGGGCCTGCGGTCCAGTTCCTTGATGATTTTTTCCAGCGAGGCGTACATATTGGAACTGGCGGTGATTATAAGGTCATTGGAAGAAGGGTTGGCGGTTATGGTCACCTGCTCCGCAACCTCTCCGGGCCGTGTCATCTTCCCTTTCTGGGCCACAACCTGCGTCAGGACTCCGGCCATCTCCTGGGCGTTGGTATTCTGCAGCGTATAATAATGGATTGTCTCCTGACTCGGCGGGGCCGGCCGGTCAAGTTCCTTAACCATCCGGAGCAGTTTACGGATATTGCTGGCCACGTCGGTGATAATCAAGGTGTTGGTCTTAGAGTCGGAACTCATGCTCCCACTCTTGGAAAGCGAAGTGCTCAGCAGCGGCACAATGCCCTCCGGCTTGCCGTAGGAAAGCGGCACAATCTGGGTAATCAACCTGTCTCCGAAAATAACCAGTTCTTCCGGGTCGGAACCGACGTTGACTTCAATGTTGCTGCCTTTTGCCTCGGCCAGCGGTTTGATGATATCAAGTCCGCCCTGACCCGGAACCATCGTAAAACCGGCCGCATTCAAAACGGAGTAGAAAAAGTTTTCTAACTCTTTAATGGGAATCGGTTTGGCGGAGTAGACGGTCACCGTGCCGGATACATTCTGAGGTATGTAAAAATTCTTGCCCAGATAGTAGTTTATGGTCTGGATGAATGTCTTCATCTCCACGCCGGGGAATGCGATGGATACGGTTTGATTGTCAACGGCGGTTTCAGCGGAAAGGGAGCTTGGCTCGGAAACTCCACATAATATTAGGAATAAGCAAAAAACAAGGAACGTTTTTCGGGTCACAATAAAATTCAATTTTCTCATTATAAATGGATTCCCGCCTAATACATGCGGGAATGACAGTAAATTATGGGGTGAGTTGAAAACTGAGGGTGAGCGGACTGCCTGCCCGCAGGATTTCCACCGCAAACGGCGTTCCGGGCTTGATGGAACGGTATATTTCGTTAACCTGGGAAAGTTTCTCCAGGACAATTCCGTTTACCCTGGTAACAACGTCCCCGTTCTGGATGCCGTATCGGGCCGCCAGGGAACCGGCGGCGATATTCTTAACCCGGTAGCCGGCTACCTTTCCTTCCAAAACAACGGGGGCCAACTTTAAATCCCGAATCTCCGCCGGGTTTTGGGCAACCTGCCGGGTAATGTCAGCCAGGCTTACGGAAGCGCTTGCCGGAATTTTGCCCTCCGGAACAGGTTGCGGAATAACCGGTGCCGCCCGGCCGGTCTCTACAGCCGCCGGTTTCACGGCCGGCCCTCCGGAAAAAGGAACTCCGCCGGTCGAAGAAAGCGCCAGAACAACCTCTTTGCCTTCTTTATCAAGCAAATTGACCCGGTCCGACTCAACCCGGATAATCCGGGCGCCGGCCACCTCGCCGCCTTCCGGATAGATACTTTCGCTCCTGGCCTGCCGGTTTTCAATTATTGCCAGGGAAGAAAGGCCGGCGCCGACAACCGTCCCCTTCAGGACTAAAATTTCCGAAAGGAGCGGTTCCCGGATAATCGGTTTCACTTCCGCCTTCGGCGGCGGAGGCGGGGCTAAACGAAAAAGATCCCGCTGGTAGAGCGGGGAATAGTTCCCGGCCATAAGCAGCATAGCCGGAAGATAGAGCATTCTTTTGAACGTGCCGACAAAACGTTTCCGCATATTTTTATCACGGGCCGGCAAAATCACCGCCCCCGCCTCCGCCGCCGGAACCCGCTTCCTTGGACGCCAGAACCTTGACGATATTCTCGTTTGCCATCTGGCGAATCTCCGGGTCTGAGTCCTGCGCCAGATCAAAAAGAAGCGTAAGGGAGTCCAGGGATTCTTCGTCTAAGTCCTGCATCATGCCTAAAGATTGAACCGCCGCTTTTTTAACTTCCGGGTACTTGGTGGTTTTTGCGATAGTGCGAAAGACCGTTCCCATAATACCTTTCCATTCGCTTTCATCGAGGTCCAGGGCTCCGCGGATACTGTTCAGAGCGATCTGCCGGATATTTTCATCCTTGTTGCCCAGTTGTAAAACCAGGGTCGGAATAGACGATACCTGTTCTTCGTCAATCTTGTCCATATTGACCAGAAGAACCATGGACCAGATGCGAACCTGCGGGTCCGGATGGTTGGTCAGATACTTTTCCAGGGTCGGTTTAATCATGCCCGCCAGTTGTTCTTTGTCTATCTTCTCTGCTTTTGCGGCCGTTAGCGACTGGCCGGCAGCGTCCCCCGGTTTGAAGACCGCCGATGACGCGGAAACAAAAAGGATTAAAAAAAGTAGGCTTAAAAAACGGTTATTCTTCATAGTCGGTTCCTCCGTCAA
>CAZBFL010000021.1:0-3045 GCA_964491175.1 uncultured bacterium | reverse complement strand
TTTAAAACCAGGGCTGGCCGATAATCCCCTTTTCCGGTTCCTTGCCGGAAGGCAGCGCTTCGTATTCCCGGGTAAGCGTGCGGCCTTCCTCGTAGGTCTGGACGATGCGCGGGGTCAGGAAAAGGATCAATTCGGTATTCTTTTTAGTGAGCGTATTCCGCTTGAAAAGATTCCCCAGCAACCAGATTTTTCCCAGAACCGGAAAACGGCTTTCGCTCTGAATGTCGTCTTTACTCATAATTCCGCCGACCACGAGGGATTCACCGTCCCAGAGAACGATATTCTGGCTGGTGCTCCGGGAGGCAACCAACGGATATTTTTGGCTCAAAACCAGGTTGCCGCTGATTATCGGCACATCGACAATTTCCGATACCCGCTCCACAACCAAATTAACATTTAAAGCAACCGTACGGTTCCCCTGAATCAAAGGCGTGACCGTAAAAGTTGTCCCGACATCAACCGTATTCAAAACACTCGTAACGGTCGGCGAGACCGTCGCCGAACCGCCGCTCACCGTTGAAGTAACGTACGGATACTGCGCGGTGGTTGTAATCACGGCCGGGGTGCCGGAGATGGCCATGATGCGCGGACTCTGGAGCAACTTCACCGTTCCGTCACTCGCCAGCGCATTGAAAATTGCCGAAAAGTCGCGGTGGGTAAGCCCGAAATACACGCTGGCGGCATCAGACGGCAGAACAGCCGGAACGGAACCGAAACTGGGCCCGGAAAGCCGGACATCCCCGATCATTTTACTCTGAAGTAAAAAGTTGATGCCCATCGACCTATCGTTAGAATAGGTGACCTCCAAAAGCTGCGCTTCAATCAACACCTGTTGGGCCGGGATATCCAGTTCCTTGACCAGCCGGTCGATATCCTGGGCCTGCTGGGTGCTGCCGGCATCGGCGATAATCGAATTGCTCCTGACGTCGGCCGTAACGCCCTCCATACCCATAGAATCCCGGACGACCTTGGCCACCGCTATGGCTTCGGCATAATGGAGCGGGTAAACCTTCTTATTACGCACCGCCATGCCTACCGCGGTCTTGTCATATTCCGCCGGGGTCATAATCCGGATAACGTTATCCTTTTCGGCATATTTCAAACCGTTGGTATCCACGATCAGGTCCAGAACCTGCCTCAGCGGAATATCCTTTACGTTCATCGTAACCTTGCCGGAGATGCCGGAAGAAAGGACGATGTTGACGCCGGTTATGGCGTAAATTTGCTGCAGCGCCGCCGCCAGGTCCAGGTCGGTAACGTTGAAAGTAACCAGCGTATCGCCCATCTTCCCCAGAAGTTTTCTTTCCGGCTCTACCGTTTCGTTGTAAGCCGCCGTAATCTTTTCTTTAACCTGATAACTGTAACGAATGGTATCCAGGTACTCCTTGCGTTCAAAGGAGAGCCGGGCCTGTTTCAAATAGTAATTCGGGTCAATCAGTTTTTCGGACGGCACCTCTCCGGATTTTTGTACCTTATCCAAATAGGTGGCTGCATCCAGCAAGACCGCTTCTGTTTCCCGGACCAGGTTGAGCCACTCCTGTTCATCATTGATTAAAATTTCACTCCTCGGCGGATTTTCCGGAGCGGGGTCCGCAAATACCCTGGTTTCGCCCGGTTTCTTGCCGAGCAAACGGTAAAGGGCCAAAGCATGATAATTATCCACACTTTTGGCCTTGTAGTTCGGGTCGATAGACTTTACCCGGGAAAAAAGGAGCACCGCTTCGGTATAATTACCGAGCCAGTAAGCCTCCTGGCCATCTTTATAAACCCGGGCTGCTTCGGACTCAGCCTTCAGCGCTTTGACCGCCGGACTTTCCCCGGCCGGCGCCGGACTCGCGGCAACCGGAACCGGCTGCTCCGCCGGTCTTGCCGTCGTTGTCGCCGCCCGAGAGGCGCAGCCGGCCGCAAAAACCAGGAAGAAACCCCCAACCAGAAATGATTTTAGAATGTTTCTCATAAACCATACCCCCTTCGTTATTGTTATACCGTCAATATCGTTAAAAGTCAAGCGTAGATTCCCGCTTGCCGCCTGCGGGAATGACAAAAAATTATTATTCCTGCTTCAAATAATAGAGCCGGTCATCCTTGACAAAATAAAGGTAGTCGCCAACCCGCTTAACCAGCTGGTAGCCTTCAATTCCTTCTCCGATAACCGCCCGGTAAGTGCGCTGGCCTTCAAGGAAGAAGTATTCCTGGCCGGCCATAATCATCCGACCGCGGTAGCGCAAAGGCGGACTCACCCTCTCTTCATTCAACTGGTAGGTGTACCCGTCCTTGGCAAAATAGAGAACGCCGTTGCGGTAATCGTATATCTTAAACCCTTCAACGGTATCGCCGACCCGGACGCGATATCCGCCGCCGGCGCCTTCTACAAAGAAATAGTCGATCCCGGCTACGTTAAGAATTCCGCGAAAACGAATACTGGAGGCCGGAGCCGACGGCGGTGAAACCGGTCCGGCCTGCGGAACGGTAACCGGGGGAATGTGCGCCAGTTTTGCGCTCTCCGGAATCGCCCTGGCCACTTCCGGCGGCGTGAATTCCGGTGGTTTGGCAATCAGAATTGGGGTAACCGGCTGTATGATGGACGGCGGCGCGGGTACCCTCGCCGGAGGACGGATGCCTACCGCCCTGGCTTGCGCCGGCGTAATTTCCTGGATTCTCCAGAGTTTGTCGGAAAACGGGTCCCGAATTCCTTCCACCCGCGTCGTCTCCAAAGTTAGCGGCGACACTCTGGCGGTAACTATGCCTTCGCCGGCAACATGCGGTTTAGCAATTCCGGTGGCTTGCTCAATCTGCTGACGAACGATTTCCAGGCGCCGGTTAAGCAGGGCTATCTCCGTAAACCATCCCAGAATCAGCAATACGAAAATGATTCGGATGTAATAATCCTTTAAGAACGGGACGATGCGAAACGGCTTTCTCGCAGAAAGGGCCGCCGGCGGCACCGTGACAATCTCGGCGGCATCGGAAGGTATTTTTTTGCCTTTCGCCAGGGGAAACTTTAACCGGCGCCGGCCGGCCGGCTTCTCTTCCGCAGGCGGCGCC
>CAZBFL010000020.1:0-11637 GCA_964491175.1 uncultured bacterium | reverse complement strand
TAAACCTAATTGGTTTGACATAGAAAGTCTACATTTTAGAGAGAAGCGGGGGCCGAACGATGAAAATATTGGTGTTTGAAGACGAAAAAGCGATAAACCTGTATCCGTTGACCTATTTGCGTCCCACCTGGGAGCTCCTCTGCGGAGCCGATACACTGCTGGACAAGGTCAAACGCCATTTCCCGAATAATGAAATTCATTTCTGGTGCCGCCCCGAGATGGCGCCGGTCCTGAACCGAAAATACGGTAAGCCGGTAAATGACGTCAAGAATCTCCTTGGCAAAGAGAGCGTGATGCTGCTCAACGGACGCTGGCTGCTGGGTCCCGGAGAATTTCTGCCCACTAAAGCGGAAGAACAGGGGGTTTGCGGGGACACCCTTCTCTACGGACACCTTGCAGCGGAAAAGATAGAGCCCCGGGACGACCTGGCATCCCTCCTTAAAAAAGCATCTTCTTTGCCAAAAAAAGAGACCAAGGGACGGCTGATAAACAATCTGTGGGAACCGGTAAAATATAATGCGGAAGCGATTAAAGAAGACTTTGGGTTGATGGGCAAGAAAGGCGTCCTGGGCGCAATGGCCCCGGAAAGCACAATTTACGGCCCGGAGGATAACGTTTACGTGGCGCCGGGCGCGGAAATCCACCCGATGGTGGTACTGGACACCAAGGGCGGGCCGGTCATTATCGCGGAGGGCGTCAAGGTCTTCCCTTTCACCCGGGTTGAAGGACCGGCCTACATCGGACCGAACTGTCAGCTTGTCGGCGGCAAAATTCGGGAGGGCTGCAGTTTCGGCCCGGAATGCCGGATAGGCGGCGAGGTGGAAGAGAGCATCGTCCAGGGATACTCCAACAAATACCACGACGGGTTCCTGGGCCACGCCCATGTCGGCGAATGGGTGAACCTGGGCGCGCTTACCACCAACAGCGACCTGAAGAACGACTATTCCACCGTTTCCCTTAAAATCCGGGGAACGATGCATGACACCGGCGAGATGAAGGTGGGTTCGTTTATCGGAGACCACACCAAAACCAGCATCGGGACTCTGATGAACACCGGCACCATCATCGGCATAATGTGCAACGTCCTGGGCGTCGGCGCGCTCCTGCCCAAAGACCTGCCGTCGTTCGCCTGGTTTATAGAAGGCAACGTGATGAAGGGGTTCGGCCTGCAGAGCCAGTTAAAGACGGCGAGGGCGGCCATGGCGCGGAGGAAAAAAGAGTTGTTGCCGGAAGAAGAAGCGCTGATCGGTCAAGTGTTTGAGATGACTAAGGAAGCACGATTAGAGGCGGTTCGAAAATCCCGGGGATAAAAAGGAGAAGATAAATGGGGGATATAGCGGAAAGAGTGAAGGCGGTGGTGGCCAGGCAGTTGAAGGTTTCTTTGGATAAGGTTAAGGATGAATCGGATTTTGTGAAAGACCTGGGTGCGGAAAGCATCCAGAGCCTGGAACTGGTCGCGGCCTTTGAGGAAGAGTTTAACATTGAGATGGACGAGGAAGCGGCGCTCCAGGTAAAGAACGTCAAAGACGCGGTCGCTTTCATCTCAAAAATCGTGGAAAAATAATTTCCTAAAAAGATGTCATACCCGCGGATAGTAAGCGGGTATCCATGATAGACGGATTCCCGCTTAAAACATGCGGGAATGACACCGGCAAAGTATGATACAGGGGATATCCGGAGCCCGGGGCAGGGTCGGCGTTGATTTTACCGCGGAGGTCTGCCGCGGGCTGGCCGCGTCTTTTGGCGCGGTCCTCGGCAAAGGCAGGGTGCTGGTCGGCCGGGACACCAGGCCCTCCGGCTTGATGGCGCTTGACGCTGTAAAAGAAGGTCTGCAGGCAACCGGCCACCCGGTACTAGATTTAGGAATACTCCCGACTCCGACGGTTGAATTTGCGGTAACGCATCTTTCGGCGGCCGGCGCCGTCATCATCACCGCCAGCCATAACCCCGGAGAATGGAACGGCCTGAAGTTCCTGGACGATAAAGGACTCTTCCTCGCCCCGGAAAAGATTAAACAGGTTTACAATCCCGGGGATTACAGATTCCCGCTTACCACACGCGGGAATGACATTGAAGAAAAAATTGATGTTCTTCCCCAATATCTGCAACATATCTTAAAGTTGGTTGATGTCCGGACCATCCGGCAAAAAAAGATGAAGGTTGCCCTTGACTGCGTCAACGGCGCAGCCTTTCAAGCGGCGCCAAAACTGCTTTCCGAACTTGGTTGCGAGATAATCCTTTTAAACTGCGAACCAACCGGAATCTTTCCCCATCCGCCGGAGCCCAGGCCGGAGAACTTAACCTCTCTCTGTCAAAAAGTGAAGGGTTCGGGTGCTGACATCGGCCTGGCTTTTGACCCGGACGGCGACCGGTTGGCGCTGGTATCGGAAGAAGGGAAACCGCTTTCCGAAGAACTGACCCTGGCTTTCTGCGTTGACTCCATCCTTTCCGGAAATCCCGCGCCGGTCGTCATAAACCTCTCCACCAGCATGGTGATAGAGGACCTCTGCCGAAAATACGATGCGCCCCTTTACCGCACGCCAATCGGCGAATATTATGTTGCCAAAAAGATGCTGGAGGTATCGGCCGTTATCGGCGGGGAGGGAAACGGCGGGGTTATTTATCTTAGCGGACACCCGGGCCGGGACGGACTTATCGGAACCGCGCTTATTCTGGAACATGTCTGCCGGACCAATCAAAAGGTTTCGGAATTGGCGAAAGAACTTCCTTCGTATTTCCTGGTCAAGGACAAAACCGCTCTGCCGGATTATCCAAAAGCAGAGATGGAAAAAAGAATTAGAAAAGCGTTCCCGGAGACAACGCTTGACCGTCAGGACGGTTTCCGTGTCGCCGGCAAGGACTGGTGGTGCCAGGTGCGGTTCTCCAACACCGAACCCATTATCAGAATCTTCAGCGAATCCGCTTCGGAAAAAGAGGCAAAGAGCCGGATTGACATCCTCAAAAAGTTTCTTTCTATTTGACAGGCTTGTGGAAGTATGGTAAATTAACCTAAAAATTGGCAGAGTTCCGAAAAGCGAGGGAGGCAAAGGAATGACAAAAAGAATAATTACTATCATGATGTTGTTGTTGTGCCTGGCGGTATTCAGCGGAGGATGCACGTTCACTTCTTCAATAGAGCCGCGGAATACAACCAGTAAATAGTTAAATGCGGGCACAAAGAAGCGAACGGGCGGTCTGCCCGGCCGCTTCCGGACAAAACGCCCGCATAATAGGAAGGAGGGGAAAAAAGAATGGCAAGAGTAAAAGGTAAGGTGAAGTGGTTCAATGCAGCCAAGGGTTACGGCTTCATTGAGCGTGAAGGAGACTCGGATGTCTTCGTACACTACTCTGCGATCACGGCCGACGGTTATCGCACGTTGGAAGAGGGAGCGGAAGTAGAGTTTGACGTAACGGAAGGCAAAAAAGGCCCCCAAGCGGAAAACGTCACAAAAATATAAAGATAGAGATATCTTTCGTATTGGAATGTGACAAGAAGCCCCGGAGTAACTTCCGGGGCTTCTTTTTTGACATCGGTTCATCTGCTCATACTATGGTAGGGGCGCGATTTATCGCGCCCGCGGGTCGGATAAATCCGACCCCTACATTATGTTCAGAAAAATACTTGTAATCCTCTTTTTTATTTTTGTCCTCCGGGCGGGATACGCGTTTGCCTATACGGAAAAGGAGTACCTGCAACTGGCGAAGATCGCCTATGAAAACGAGTTCTACGATATTTCCCTCAACTACCTGGCCCAGTTTGAAAACCTCTACCCGCAGAGCGAATTAAAGACATACGGCCTCATCCTTAAAGGCCTGGACCTCCGAAAACTGAACAACCTCCCGGAAGCGAAGCAGGCGTTCAGCGAATCGCTGGCCGCTGACCCGGAGGGCCCTTACGCCGGCCAGGCCCATTACCTGCGCGGGGAAACAAACCTCTCCCTCAATATCTTTGCGGAAGCGGAGGATGATTTCCGCAAAGCCCTGAATGCGGGCCTGGCCGAAGAAACGGTTCCGGCTGCCTACCAGGGACTCCTGACCAGCCAGGCAAACCAGGGCAAGTTTTTTGAAGCCCTGACCGTTCTGGCGGAATGGGAAGGAAAACGTCCGGAATTGAAGGAATCTCCGGAAAACCGGAGAATCTTAATCGGCGCCGCGGAACGGTCCATCGCCGCCGCCCTGCAGGCAAGGGACTTTGCCAAGGTGCGCGCCATCTCCGGTATCATCCTGAACCAATTTCCCCCGGACCCTTCCCTTGACCGAATCTCCTATTACCGGGCAAACGCTCTTTTCCAGGAAGGAAATATCGAGGCGGCCCGAAGTGATTTTCTCCGATTGCGTTCCAGCCCCGACCCGGAGATATCCTCTCTGGCGAACTTCCGTCTGGCCGATATCTCTCTTTCCCAAAAGGATTACGCGGCGGCGGCCCGTTATTACCGCGAAACGGAAGAGAAGAGCGCTGACGCGGAAGTCAAAGCCGCGGCAAGATTCCAACTGGGAACGCTTGCCCGAAAGAACCAGGATTACACCGCCGCGCTGGAGTATTTTCAAAAAGCGCTGGGCGACTCCGCTCAGCCGTCCCTGCAGGAAAAAACGCTCTTTGAACTGGCCGGAACGTCTTTTCTGGCCGGCGACTACCGGAAAGCCGCCGCCCTCTACCGGGAATTCCGGAGCCGTTTTCCGCAAAGCGAGTCCTCAGCGGCTGCGCTGCTGCAGGAAGCGTTCGCGTTCTATAATTTGAAACGATATGCCGAGGCGAAGACCGCATTTCAAAATCTCATCAGCGCCTATCCGGAAAATAACCTGGCCGGGCAGGCCTATTATGGCCTGGGGCTCGTCTTCATCGCCATGGATAAGGAATCACAGGCCGTGGCTTTGTGGGAGCGGTATCTATCCGACAAGCCGGTCGTATCCGAACAGGCGGCGATGGTTTTACTCCTGACCCGTTTCTTTATTAAAGAAGACCGCCCGGCCGAGGCGGTCCCGTATTTGAAACGGGTTACCTCCGCCGTTGGCCTGGATGATGAAACCAGGGCGGAAGCGTTCCTGCTTCTGGGTCTGGCTTACCTGAAAGGGAGCCGGACTGAGGAAAGTTTATCTGCGTTTGACTCCGGGCTCGCCCTCAACCCCAGGCCGGAATTAAGAGACGGGCTTATGAAGAACAAGGCCGACCTGCTCCTGGCAAAAGGCGATTACCAGAACGCGATTCCTATTTACCAGCAATTACGCCAGACCCTGCCGGAAAAAAAGGGAGAGGTTCTTTACGGAACAGCGGTCTGTCTCCAGAACCTGGGCCGGGTGCCGGAGGCGATTCCCCTTTACATGGAAGCGCTGATGAACCTGCCGGCCGATTCGCCCCTGGCTAAAGAGATCAAGGCGTCGCTGGCCCAGATAAAGAAAAAACAGTAGATTGGATTCCCGACTGGAACATTCGGGAATGACAGCATTTAAAATTATGTCTTTCATTAAAAAGATAAGTTACGTCAGCCTGTTGCTGTTTTTTCTCAACCCATTAACTCTCCCGGCCCAGAACAACAACGAAACGCTCCAACTGCCGGAAAGAATTATTCTGGGTGAAGACCGGACCTCAACGACGGTCTTCTCTTTCCGGGAAGAGGCCGGACCCGATACCGCCCTGTCCTCACAAGAGATTTCAACCAGGCTCCCTTCCCTGTCATCTTCCAGCCTCACCGTAAGCGCCGGAACCCAGGAAAACGTTGCCCTGTCATTCTCCCGGCAGGACGGCAACTGGTCTCTCGGCGCAACCGCAAGCCAGTCCGGAATGGAACCGTTTCCGGAACCGGTCCGGAAACTGTCTCTCTCCGTGGGCCGCAAAAAAATGGTCCGGCGCGGCATCCTGGACTTTTCGTTTTCGGTCGCCCAACTCTGGGACCTGCCGGCCGGTAAAAAATCAGGCTCGGATTTTATCCCCGCGGCCCTGGCGGAAGGCAAAGAAGCGGTGGTCAAACTTGGCGCCGCCTTTTTCCCGGAAAGACCTTTAAGCGCGCGTGTCTCCCTCGCCTGCCATTTTCTTGATGCAAAAGATGATGGGGAGATTAAAGCCGTCTGGCCCGCGTGGTCGGCCGAATTCGGAGTCACCGCAAAATTAAACCTGAAGACCGGCCTCACCCTCTTCCTGGACTGTCCGTTCGGTTACGATAACCCGGCGGTTGAAACCCAGGGAATGTGCCTGCCGGGCGCAGCCCTGAACTGCCAGTTACGGCCTAATGACGCCGTCACCCTGACCGTCAGGAACCTGACCGACCAGCGTTTTGAAATCCTGCCCGGCTATTTCGGGCCGGGCATAACCGCGAACCTGAACTATTCCCGCTTTTTTTAAGCGCCTCACCGCCGCTTCAACCCTCTTTTTTGTGATATAATAAAAGGTTAAATGACACCCCAGAATAAGATACGCAATTTTGCCATCGTGGCTCACGTGGACCACGGAAAGAGCACCCTGGCCGACCGGTTTCTGCTGAAGTGCGGCGCCGTGGAAAAGAGGGTTTTCCGCGACCAGATGCTGGACAGCATGGACCTGGAACGGGAACACGGAATCACCATCCGTTCCCACCCGGTAAGCATCCGCTACAACGAATACACTTTAAACCTGATTGACACGCCCGGCCACAGCGATTTCTCTTACGAAGTGGAAAAGAGCCTGGCGGCGGCGGATGGGGTTATCCTGCTGGTTGACGCAACCCAGGGCATCCAGGCGCAGACGATAACCAACCTCCACCTGGCACAATATCTTAACCTTACCATCATCCCGGCCATAAACAAGATTGACCTGCCCAACAGCCAGGTTGACCTGACCCGCAAAGAACTGATGGAAGTCCTGCCGGTCTTTGAAAATGAAATCCACCTGGTCAGCGCCAAGACCGGCGCTGGCGTGGATGAACTGCTGGATGCGGTCGTAAAAAACGTACCCCCGCCGGAAGGCAGCCCGGAAGAACCCCTTTCCGCGCTGGTCTTTGACGCCCGTTACAACCCCTACCTGGGCCTGGATTTACACATCGTGATTCGCCGGGGGGTTCTCAAGAAGGGGGAGAAAGTTCTTTTAATGGGACAGGATTTCGCTGGCGAGGCCCTGGAGGTCGGTATCTTCAAGCCCCAGCCGGAATCCGTCCCGGAACTCAGGCCGGGCATGGTCGGATTCGTCACCCTGGGCATCAAAGATTTCAGCCGCACGTTTACCGGAGACACCCTGACCCTTCAAGCCAGACCGACGGCCGCGCCCCTGACCGGATACCGGAAACTGAAACAGTTTGTCTTCTGCGGTCTCTACCCGGCCGACGGAGAGAGTTTTCCGGCGCTGAAAGACAGTCTGGCCCGGCTTAACCTCAACGACCCTTCTTTTACCTACGCCGAGGAACGTTCTGCGGCCCTGGGCATCGGCTTCCGCGCCGGATTTCTGGGGATGCTCCACATGCAGATCATCCAGGAACGGCTGGAGCGGGAATACGGGATAAACGTAGTCCGCACCACGCCGAACACCACCTACCGGTTTCTGATGAAAGACGGCCGGGAGTTGGAAATAAAGAGCGCGGCCGAACTGCCGGACTGGAGCCAGGTACGCGAAATACGGGAACCATACCTGCGGGTGCTGATTATCGCCCCGGCCAATTACTACGGAGACGTCACCGGCCTCTGCCAGAACTACCGCGCCGTACAGGAAAAGATTGAGTTTCTGGGAACGGATTTAATCCTTCTTACCTACCAGATGCCGCTTTCGGAAATGATGGTCGATTTTTACGACCGGCTGAAATCCATGACCCGCGGCTACGGTTCCCTGGACTATGAATTTATTGACTACCGGTCTTCGGATTTGGTAAAATTAGAAATTCTGGTCAACGGGAAAAAGATTGATGTCCTTTCCTCGGTCGTCCACCGGGAAAAAGCGCGTTTTACAACCGGACATCTTTTAACCAAACTGCGGCGCAATATACCCCGGCATCTTTTTACCGTGGTTATCCAGGCGTCGGTTGACAACAAAATTATCGGACGCGAAGAGGTTGCGCCCTACCGGAAACTGGTCACCGGCAAATGTTACGGCGGAGACATTACCCGCAAGCGCAAACTCTGGGAAAAACAGAAGAGAGGGAAGAAACGCCTGAAGATGGTCGGCCAGGTTGAAATTCCGGAAAGCGCATTTTTAGCGTTGTACAAATGACAATATTATGGAAGCCAAAAAGCGCAAGAGCGTAAAAGAAGAAATTTGGGAATGGGTAAAATCCCTGGTTGTTGCCTTCGTGCTGGCGATGTTCATCCGCACCTTCTTTTTTCAGGCATTCAAAATCCCCAGCAGTTCCATGTACCCGACGCTCCGGATCGGAGACCATCTTATCGCCAACAAACTGGTCTACCGTTTTCGGGACCCCGGCCGCGGAGAGGTTGTTATCTTCAAGTTTCCGGATAATACCCGGCGTGACTTCGTCAAGCGGCTGGTCGGCCGACCCGGCGAAAAGGTAAAGATTGCCGGCGGTAAAATCTATATCGACGGAAAGGAAGCGACCGACAGCCGCATTGCCGGGCGCGAGTATTTTAACGATGAGGGCATGCCGGAAATAACGGTGCCGGCCGATAAATACTTTGTGCTGGGCGACAACAGCGCCAACAGTTACGACAGCCGTTACTGGGGTTTTGTGCCGCGCCGGGATTTTCTGGGCGAGGCGCTCTTTATCTACTGGCCGCCCAAACGCTGGGGCGTCGTCAAATAAATAATGGAAAAACAGAAAGCAAACAAAAAAGCGGAGCCGGAAGAACCAAAAAAACCGGAAGAAGAAACAGCCGGGCCGCCCGGAGAAACAGTAACCCTGACAAAAGAGGAGTGGCAGAAACTTTCCGAACAGGCAGCCAAGACCGAAGAGTCCCGCGACCGCCTGCTGCGGCTGGCGGCCGAATTCGAAAATTTCCGCAAGCGAACCGACGGCGAGAAACAAAAACTGGCCGAATTTGCGGAATCAATCCTCCTGTCAAAATTCCTGCCCATCCTGGACAGCATTGAGCAGGTCCTGAAGTTCAGCGCCGATGAAGAAGACAAGGAGAACCTGAGCGCCGGCCTGAAACTGGTTACCAAGGAACTCCGCCGTATTTTTCACGATTTGGGACTTAAACCCCTGGAAGTGCTCGGAAAAACATTCGACCCGCATACGGCTGAGGCCGTAGAGGTCTCCGAAAACCCGGACTGCGCCGAGGGAACAATCCTCTCCATCCTGCGCACCGGATACCGGTATAAAGAACGGATCTTAAGGCCGGCGCTGGTTCGGATAAGCAAAAAGACCGCAAACCCCGAACCCCCGGACAGCGATGCGGAAAACGGAAATTCTGGCGCCGGCGAAGATTAACCTTTTTCTGGAAGTCTTTCCTAAAGGTCTGTCCGAAACAGCCCTCCATCCGGTGGAAACGGTCATAGAAAAAGTAACCTTTTTCGACCGGCTATCCCTTCAAACAACCCTCTCCGGGATAGACCTCCGTTCCAATCTCGCGGAGATGAACACGCCGGCAAACCTCGCTTTTAAAGCCGCGACTCTCTTAAAAAGCGCCTACCATATTAAAGAAGGCGTGAGCATCCGGCTGGATAAAAAAATACCGGTTGCCTCCGGCCTGGGCGGCGGAAGCAGCGACGCGGCCGCGACCCTGTTGGCGCTCAACCGCCTCTGGAAGATTGATGAACCGGTTTCGCGGCTCTTTCCCCTGGCGCGGCAACTGGGTTCGGACGTACCGGCCTTCCTGGCGCCGGGCCGGTGCCTGGCCGAAGGTTTCGGCGAAAAGGTAAAATCGCTGCCGGTCGGAAAAAAATTAGACTACCTTCTGGTCCTGACCGGGATTAAAAGCCCCACCAGCCTTGCCTATCGCCGAATCGATGATTTGACATATAGACCGCGTTCCAGTAAAATGATGATTGCCGCCTTAAAAAAAGGCGGAATAAACGAAATTGCCGCTTTGCTTTTCAACCGTTTTCAGGAGGTGCTCGGCGAAAAAAACAGGGAGATAAAAAAGTGGCAGGAATTGCTCCGGGATAATTTTGGGTCCGGTCTTCTCGCCGGCAGCGGCGGTTGTTTCTTTGTTCTGCTTACGAAAAAATCCGCGGCGGCTGGCTTGCAGAAAGTCGGCAAGGCAAAGTTTTTGGCGGTAACAACATTTGTTAACCCTCTTGGGAGGCAACATGGAAATTACGGAAACCAGAGTGTCGCCGGTTGAAAAAGCAACCGGGCGGTTAAAGGGTTTTGCATCAATAACTTTTGACAACGTTTTTGTGGTCCGGGGCATCCGGATTATCGAAGGCGACGAAGGGCTTTTTATCGCGATGCCCAACCGAAAGACCGAACACCGCTGCCCGGCCTGCAGCGCCTGGAACGTCTTCCATGCGCGCTACTGCAGCCGCTGCGGCAAAGAGGTTTCCGGCGTCCCGGAGGAAAACAAAAAAGAGGACAACGCCAAAAATTATCACGATATCGCCCACCCGGTCAGCAACGAATTCCGCGAATACATCCAGAACCAGGTCCTGGCGGCTTACCATACGCAATTAAAAAATCCGGCGGCCCACCCCGCCGGTGATAGTTGATGGATTTCCAAACTCTGCAAACCACACTGCTTGGTTTCTGGCGTGACCGGGATTGCCTTATTTACCACCCCGCCGGCCTGGAGGTGGGCGCCGGTACGATGAACCCGGCTACCTTCTTCCGCATCCTGGGCCCGGAAGACTGGCGAGTCGCCTACCTGGAACCTTCGCGGCGGCCGGCGGACGGACGCTACGGCGAAAACCCCACCCGCGCGTACCAGCATTACCAGATACAGGTTATCTTGAAACCGTCTCCGGAACAGACGCAAAAACTGTACCTGGAAAGTTTAAAGAGTATCGGGATTGACTGGCGCAAGCACGACATCCGTTTTATAGACGACAACTGGGAAGCGCCGACATTGGGCGCCTGGGGCGTGGGCTGGGAGGTATGGCTGGACGGACTGGAAATCACCCAGTTCACCTATCTCCAGCAGGCCGGAGGCTTGGACCTGAAGCCGATTTCCGTAGAACTTACCTACGGTCTGGAAAGGATCGCCTGTTTCCTGCAGAAAAAACGGGTTATCTACGACCTGGACTGGTCTCCGGATTTTACATACGGAAATTTAAGAAAACGACCGGAGGCGGAATTTTCAACTTATAGTTTTCAGGCGGCAAACATCGACCGGCACCTCAACCTTTTCTCGGAATACGAAAAAGAAGCGGAAAATCTTATCAAGTCAAACCTGGTCTGGCCCGCCTACGATTACGTCCTGAAATGTTCCCACACCTTCAACGTTCTGGACAGCCGGGGAGCGATCGGCCTGAGCGAAAGGCAGCGCTTTATCGGCCGGGTCAGAAAACTGGCTTCTGCTTGCGCCCGGCTCTATTTGGGAATATAATATTAAGGGTTTTAGACTGCGCCGGGATGGCGGAACTGGCAGACGCGTACGTTTGAGGGGCGTATGGGGTAACCTGTGGGGGTTCGAGTCCCCCTCCCGGCACAAAAATTACCTATCAGCCGGCCTACCCGCTATAAGAGAGAGACTAAACCGCTAATCAATGGAGGAGATTATGTTTGAAAGAATCTCTTTGTTCCGGACCGGGTATCAGCATATGGTCCTTGATTATTATGTCAAGCG
>CAZBFL010000019.1:5979-11703 GCA_964491175.1 uncultured bacterium | reverse complement strand
CAAAATCTACGCCACTTTTTGGAATTTAAAGGAAGAAGAGATGAAGATTGAAGCCCAGGGATTTCTGGCTCGCGCCATCCAGCACGAACTGGACCACCTGGACGGCATCCTCTACCCGGACCACCTTTCATTTCTTTCCCGACAGTTACTCCTGCGAAAATACGGAAAGAAAAAAGCGCCTTCTTTTTGACCGAATAAATACAATTATAGTAAAATTTATTTAATCTGGAGGAATCATCATGGCGGAAACAATCAATTGTAACACCCGGACCGAAAAAGGAAGCAGCGCGGTCAGGAAACTGCGCCGGAACGGCCTGATTCCCGGCGTCGTATACGGACACAAAACAAAACCGATTTCAATCACCGTTTCGGAAACAGAGTTTCTGAAGATCTGGCGGAGAATCACCGGAAAACAGATACTGCTTGACCTGATTGTTCACAAAAACGACAAGGAAACGAAGATGCACGGTTTTCTGAAAGATTATCAGCATGACCCGGTGGACCGGAAGTTTCTGCACTTTGATTTCCATAAGGTCAGCACCTCGGAAAAGATTCGCATGGCTATTCCCATTGAACTGACCGGGGAAGCGCCCGGCGAAAAACAGGGCGGCATCGTTGACCAGGTGCTGCGGGAAATTGAGGTTGAAGGATTAGCGGGAAAACTCCCGGAAAAGATTACCGTTGACGTCAGCGCGCTGGAAATCGGCGATTCCATCTTTGTTTCGGCCTTAAAGTTAGCCGGTGAAGTTGAAATTTTAAAACACGGCGAAGAACCAATCGTTTCCGTGCTGGCTCCCAAGAAGGTGGAGGAAGAAGTCGCAGCGCCGGTGGCGCTGGAAGAAGCGGCCGCGGCGGAACCGGAAGTCATCAGCGAAAAAACGTCCGAGGAAAGACGGAAAAAGAAGGAAGAAAGCAAACCTAAGGAAGAAGGCAAAGAAGAGGTTAAGCCCAAGGAAGAAAAAAAGAAGTAGCCGCAAAGCGGAACTCTGCCCCAAAACCGCTGTTCACTGAATGTTTGACAGTATTTATGTCTTCTTACTTGGTGGTGGGATTGGGCAACCCCGGCGCCGGCTACCGGAAGAACCGTCATAATCTGGGATTTCGCGTTATGGACGAGTTGGCCCGACGCGATGAAAACCTTTCTTTGCCCGGCGAGGCATCTTTCCGAAGAACCGGCAAAGCATTCGTGGCCAAGGTAAGGGTTGCAAACCGCAACCTGCTTCTCGCTAAACCGCGTACCTACGTAAACCGCAGCGGCGAAGCGGTCTTAAGCCTCCTGACGCGCCACCGAATCCCCAAAGAAAATATCCTGCTGGTCTGCGATGACCTCTCGTTGCCCCTGGGAAATTCGCGCCTGCGCTTTAAAGGCAGTTCCGGCGGACACAACGGGCTGCAATCGGTCATTGAAACAATCGGCAGCGGGTTTGCCCGCCTCCGGCTCGGGATCGGAAGTCCGGAATCTTCGGCGGAATGGGCCGATTATGTTTTGCAGGATTTTACCCCGGAAGAGGAAGAGAAACTGCCGGAAATAATAGATAAGGCAATTCGGAACATTATAGAGGTTTGGATTCCCGCTTACCATTCGCGGGAATGACATCATATGGATTACTTTCAGGAATCAATCGCCCTGCACCTGGCGCACCGGGGAAAGATTGAGGTGTGCAGCAAGGTTGCGTTAAAAGACAAAACCGACCTGTCCCTTGCCTACACGCCCGGAGTGGCCGCACCCTGCAAAGAGATTGAGCAGGACCCGAAGCGCCTCTACGACTACACCAGCAAGGGAAATATGGTGGCGGTGGTGACCGACGGCAGCGCGGTCCTGGGCCTGGGCAACATCGGGCCGGAAGCCAGCCTGCCGGTAATGGAAGGCAAGGCAATTCTCTTCAAGGAATTCGGCGGGATTGACGCTTTTCCAATCGCCATCGCCAGCCAGGACGTGGAAGAGATTATCCGCACCGTCGTCCTGATTTCACCCGGATTCGGCGGCATAAATCTGGAGGATATTTCCGCGCCCCGGTGCTTCCTGGTTGAGGAACGACTGAAGAAAGAACTTAAGATTCCGGTCTTTCACGACGACCAGCACGGAACCGCGGTGGTAACTTACGCAGCCCTGTTAAACGGTTTAAAGGTGGTGGGAAAAAAGAAGGAGGATATTAAGGTGGTCATCTCCGGGGCAGGCGCCGCCGGCATCGCCATTGCTAAATTTTTGCTGGCGGCCGGCGTTGCGGAAATTATCGTCTGCGACCGCCGCGGAACCATATATGAAGGAAGAGACGACGAAACTAACGCCGCCAAGGAAGAGATCGCCCGGTTCACCAACCGGAAAAGAGTCGCCGGGAGCCTGTCCTCCGCGCTGGCCGGCGCAGATGTTTTCGTCGGAGTTTCGGTGCCGGGCCTGGTTACCGCAGCAGACGTAAAGAAGATGGCTGCCCGGCCTATCATCCTGGCAATGGCCAACCCGATCCCGGAAATTCCGCCGGATGAAGCCAGAAGAGCCGGCGCCGCGATCGTCGCAACCGGACGAAGCGATTTTCCCAATCAGGTTAACAACCTGTTGGCTTTTCCGGGAATTTTTAAAGGCGCTTTTCAGGCAAAGGCAGGCAGTATTACCGAAGAAATGAAGATTGCGGCCAGCCGGGCGATCGCCTCGCTGGTTTCCGACAAGGAACTCTCGCCTGATTATATCATCCCCTCGCCCCTGGACCGCCGCGTAGCCGATGCGGTCGCGAAAGCGGTAAAGACCACCTCGCTTCAGCGATAACTACCACCCCAGTTGCTATACTCGGAAAGATAGACGTTGTAATCTTCAGAAGCGATATTCAAAACCGGACCCAGACCCTTATTTTTATGCCAGAGACAGCGCACCACCGGCGTGTGGCCCTTATATTGGGATGAAGTAAGCATATACTGAGAATAGTCCCGCCAGGTAACGTTAGAACCCGGCACCCCGCCGGCCGTTACTTCGCCGACATCGGCCAAATCCGGATTAAACATATAAAGGTAACTGCAATTCGCGTTTGGATTGCTGCGGTAAAGCGCATCGGCGTTTATGGCGGCGTCATAACCACCGTAACCGTCGGTTTCAGAAGCCCCCCAAACTTCAAATCCGTGTCCCGAAGTCCCGTTATTCTGGTCGGTCAGGCACTGCAGAATTTTCGGGTTGATACCCAGATAAGTCGGTTGCAGATTGGACAGCCAGTACGGAAACTGGTATTCGTAATCCTGCCGGTACATCTCAATCGCATAGGAAAATTGCTTTAGGTTGCTGGTACAGTTTGCCTGGCGGCCTTTTTCGCGCGCCGTAGACAGAGCCGGCAGCAACTGGCTGGCCAGGATATTGATGATGGCAATTACTACCAACAATTCAATTAAGGTAAAACCGAATTGCTTCTTGCCTTTCATTTCACCGCCTTTTCTTCTCTTGATTCAATCTCTTTAGCCGCGGCCGCGGCGGAGGACCTCACCGTAAAATCCGTCCCGCTGCCGGCCAGATTCTTTAATCGCTCCAGAATTTCCGGACCGGCCGTCCGGCTCAAGACAGAAAGGGCTTCAATCCGCAGGGAACTGTCTTCCGCGGTCTTTTCGGCCAGGCGTAAAATATCGGCGGTTGTTTCCGGACCGGGAACCTGCGCCAGAAGAACCAGCGCCGTACGCCTAACGTCAAGCAACGGGTCGGAAAGGCCTTTTCTCAGGTAGGGTTGCGCTTTTTCTTTTTCTTTGCGGCTGATTGTTTCCAGACCGATTATCCGGATATTTGCGTCCGATGAATCCAGAAGATTAAGAAATTTTTCCCGGTCCAGTATTAGGATGGAATAGGCGGCGGCCCGGCGTACTCTTTCATCCGGGTCTGAAACGAAAATCTGCTCAAGGTTCGGAACGGCGCCCTTCGCGTTAATTCGTCCCAAGCCAAGCACGGCGTCAAGACGGTTCTCAGGCACCGGGCTGGTCAGGCTCTGAAGATATTTTTTCGGACTTTCCTCTTCCGGTCTGCGGCAGGAACGTATAATTAAAACCAGCAGGAAGACAAAGATTAAGATAACGAGTAGGCCGACAACAAATTTTCTTTTTTCCGAGATGTTCCAGAAACTGCCTGCCGTCACTTACCGCTCCATAGATTTGGGTTGTTTAACCTTTACTTGCACCGGCGGCTCCTGTTTTTTTACGGCCGCCCCGTCACGCTCTCCCCGGGGAACCGAAGGGATCATCTCTCCCGTCGATATCGACGAAGGCAGAATTACGGACGGCGGGATCGGCGTTACCGTGGAAATCTTCAAAATAGAGTTGAGCACGTTGGGGTTGGCCACGCCTTTTTCCGCCTGGCCGACAACGTAATAATAATAACCGCCGAGACCGACAACAATCAGGGAAAGAATCAACGCAATCGCAAATTTTGGCTTACTCACTTCCAGAACGATCAAAGCCAGGATAATTCCCAGCAAACCCACCGCCACTACCACCAAAGCCGAAAGGTAGCCCATTACGTATTCCATCCTTTGCCTCCGTTTGAAAAAAGTGATTTTTTATTCTTAAAAATATTTGACTGATTTACCCCGGTCTGCCTTATTTTTATTATATTACACTCTTTTACCCTTTTCTGTCAATTTTGTCAACGAATCTTGAGAGTCACCAGCGAAAAGAGCGCAAAGATGATGGCCAGAATCCAGAAACGGATGACGATTTTTGATTCCGGCCAGCCGTGCAGTTCGAAATGATGGTGGAGCGGAGTCATGGCAAAAACCCGTTTTCCCCGGGTTTTAAAAGAAGCGACCTGGATGATTACCGAGAGCGCTTCAATCACAAAAACTCCGCCGGCAAAAAACAAGGCAAACTCCTGCTTGGTCAGAATAGCCACCACGCCCAGGCTGCCGCCTAAACTGAGACTCCCGGTATCACCCATGAAAATTTCGGCCGGGTAGGCGTTAAACCAGAGAAAACCAAGACTGGCGCCGATAAGACTGGCGCAAAAAACCGAGAGTTCGCCCACGCCCCGGATAAAAGCAAGGCCCAGATAATTGGCAAAAACATAATTGCCCACCACATAACTGATGGCGGTAAAGGCTATCGCCACCATCAGCACCGAACCGATCGCCAGGCCGTCCAACCCGTCTGTGATATTAACCGCGTTAGAACTGGCCGTTAGAACAAAGATGACCAGCAAGAGATACCAGATACCCATATTCCAGATAATTTCCTTAAAAAAAGGCGGGTAAATGGTTGTCCCGAATTGAAAGGGACCCAAAAAAAGAGCCAGGCCGATAACCAGGCCCAGGCTGATCTGGCTGGCTATCTTCACCAACGGCCTGATTCCTTCCGCCTTTTTCCGGATGTATTTGGTGTAATCATCGTAAAAACCGGTTGCGGCAAGCCAGACCAGGGAAAGGAGCGTCAGGAGAAGGTACTTGTTGGAAAAATCCGCCCACAAAATTATGGAAACGATAACGGCGCCGACTATCAATACGCCGCCCATCGTCGGGGTGCCGTATTTTGAAGCATGGAACTCCAGGAGGTCCGGGTGTTTCAGATGCTGCATGGCCTTAATAAAGCGCGGACCGAAATAAAGGACCAAAAAGAGGCTGGTAAAAGCAGCCAGCACCATCCTGACCGTCAGGTAACGAAAGACGTTAAACCCGGACCAGTAATCGCTCAGGAGATAAAGTAGTTGGTATAACATTATTTAATGACCACGACTGCCCAATCCAGCGCCAGGCCGGCCTTCTTGTCCCT
>CAZBFL010000019.1:0-5969 GCA_964491175.1 uncultured bacterium | reverse complement strand
GTAATCGCTCAGGAGATAAAGTAGTTGATAGAGCATGAGCTCGCAGTCATTGCGAGGCGTAGTGTGCCGCGGCAATCCCGTTTTAAAAACGAGATTGCTTCGCAAATTACGCTCGCAATGACATTTTGTTTATTTAATGACCACGACTGCCCAATCCAGCGCCAGGCCGGCCTTCTTGTCCCTGACTTTTAAAGTCTGTTTCCCGGGCGTGCCGAATACAACCGAAGATTCTCCGGAAATTCGGAACTTTGGGTCGGAAGACGTAATTTCAAGGTCCCCGGCGTATTCCGGAATTTCATTCCCGTAACGGTCCCTGAAGATAGTCTTGAATTTATATTCCCGGCCCGCCGATACCACCCTTGAAATACCGTCCAACCCGATATGAGCCGGAACAGCCGGTTTTACCTCAAACGGATTGGATTTTCCGAAATGATTGTTTCCGTCTTCCACCATCAGAAAAGTCTCCCTGGCCGCCTTGGTAATCACAACCTCCTCTACCCTGGACCCGGAGATATAACTTTCCCGGGAAATTCTCAAGGTACCGGTGGCGTCGTCCAGATAAGGACCCTTAATCGTGTTTCCCCATTGGTCTTCGGAACGGATAATAACGTTAAAGGGCTCCCCGGCGGTCTTCGGCGAATTAATCCGGTCAATAGCGAAATGGTCAACGGCGCCCGGTTCCACCACAAAAGCCTTTTCTCCGGTAATCTCGCTGTTCGACTCCCTGCGGAGGGTTGCTTTTATCTTTTGATACCCGGCCTTAAAAACAGCGAGTCTGAACTTCCCAACCTGAGCCGGGTCTTGACTTTCAGTTAACAGTATCGGCTGCATCTTCTGTATCTGGGCGGCGGGGTCAGAACATTCCAGGCTCAGTTTTCCCTCGTAAAATCGGCAGATATTCCCGAACCTGTCCTGAACTAAAACTTCCAGTTCAAAACCTTTTCCGGCTTTTAAACTATTTTCCGGCGCCAGTAGTTCAATCTTGTCCGGCGGGCCGGGGGCCACGTCAACCTTCGCGGCAGAAAAATTACCCTCTTCGTCGACCACCAGGATAGTGTCTCCCCCAACGCTCCGGGAAAGAAGCAATTCGCCTTCCCAGACACCGCCGGAAAGCATGGCCGTTTCCGGCTGAACGCTGTCATTTACGCTCGCGATGCTCACCGTTTTAGCGACCGGAGCCACTTTTCCGGATTCATCATAACCGACAATCTTCATCCGCAGTTTTCCGGCAACGCTTTTCTCCGGCAGGTTTTCCAGGCGCACCTTAACCGGTTTTTCGATCGGTTCCTCCGGTTTTGGTTCCGGATTTTGTTTCACGGGACCAGGCGCCGGCTGGGCCGGAGAAGACGCTGCCACCGGAAATTTTATCCTGGGGCCGACGCTGATCGTACCGTCCGCGTAAAGAGTCTGATAGCCCCTGGCATGCGGCGCCGGCGCATCGGGACTGACTGCAGTCACTTCGGTCATCAACCAGGTGGAGTCCGGAATCCCGTCCAGATTTTTACCGCTTACGTTATCGTTCCAGAGATAGTTTGTGCCGCGTTTATTCAGTTCGGAAGGAACGGACGGACAAAAGAAGACCGCCTGATTGCCGCCGAGATTATCTTTAAGCAAATTATTAATCCCTCTCCGGTCATCCGGCGAAGACGGAAAAAAAACGGCGTTGGGCAAAGAACCGTTGTCCATCTGAAAACTGGCCAGCGCCAGATAAATCTGTTTCAGGTTATTCTGACAGGCGGCTTCGTTTCCCTTGCGGATAACCTGATAGGCGGCAAAAGAAACCGAAGAAACGAAAGTGACAACCACCGCGACTTCCAAAAGCGCAAACCCTGATTTCCGCCACATACGTTTCATAATGTTTTTTATTTTAGCACAAACCGCTCCACGATTTCCTCCATCTTGAGGAAATGGGAACCCTTTAAAAAAACAAAGGCGCCGGGTCGAATCTTTTTCTGCAAAAAAGAGCCGGCGGCTTGATTATCCTCCGCCCTCAAAATTCTACTCTTGGGAAAACCGAGCGAGCAGGCGCCTTCCCTGACCGTTTCTTTCTCCGGGCCGACCAGAATCAGGCAGTCCGGGTCTGCCTGCGCCAGAAGCCTCCCCAGGCTGAAATGGCTCCTTCGGGAAAAACGCCCCAGTTCCCCCATAGAACCGGCTACGACTATCTTGCGGTTGTTCCCGGCCAGGCGCCGAAACGTAGTCAGGGCCTCCCGGAAAGAAGCGGGGTTGGCGTTGTAGGTGTCGTCCACAACATAAGCGCCGGATTTTTTTAAAACCTGAAAACGGTGGTCAGCCGGTTTAAATTTTGACAATTGTTCGGCCAGGATATCTTCCGAAACCCCAAACCGCAAAGTAAGGGCTGCAGCCGCCAGAACATTCTTAAGGTTGAAAGAACCGAAAAGGGGAACAAAAAGCGGCCGGGGCTTTCCTTTTTTCCGGCCGAGCCGAAACCGGGTACCCTCCGGCGTGAACCTGATATCCTCCGGGAAATAATCGGCCCCCTTCTTCAGGCCGAAAGTAATACGCTCCCGCACCGGAAAAGAGGACAGGAAGAAAAAGAAACGGTCGTCGGCCGGGAGGACCGCGCAGCCGTCTTTGAGGTAAGATAAAAGTTCCGCCTTGGCGGCGGCGATCCGGCTCTTGCTGCGCAAAAAACCCAGGTGCGCGGAACCGATGTTGGTAATCAAGCCGAAATCCGGAGACGCAACCCGGCTCAAATTCGTAATTTCGCCCTCATGATTCATCCCCATCTCCAGAACCGCCGTCCGGTCGGCCGCGCTCAGTTTAAGGATGGAAAGGGGAAGACCAATCTCGTTGTTGAAGTTTCCGGCATTAGCCATTATGCGGCCGGAAGCGGAGAGAATATGGGCGATAAGTTCTTTGGTTGTGGTCTTACCGCTGCTTCCGGTTACGGCGATAACCGGTATTTTAAATTTCCGGCGGTAGTTTTCGGCGATGGACAAAAGCGCTTTTTTGGTGTCGGGAACTTCAATCAAAATAAATCCCCCCTCACCTCGCCTCTCCCCTCGGGGGAGAGGAATGGGTGAGGGGTAAAGGGGACTAAATTTACCGGAGGCGAAAAGAGCGCCGGAAGCACCCTTGACAGCGGCATCCGTTATGAACTTATGTCCGTCAAAATTCTCCCCGGCAATCGGT
Organism: uncultured bacterium; assembly: GCA_964491175.1. Classification (GTDB taxonomy): domain Bacteria; phylum Ratteibacteria; class UBA8468; order MWAK01; family MWAK01; genus JAHJUB01. The sequence continues at coordinate 2,813 of CAZBFL010000019.1, read as the reverse complement.
ATGAAAAAATCTCCCCGCTTAATGGTACGGGTGTCGATGGAAACGGAATGAATCACGGAATCCTTCCGTCCCTGCCTCAAAAAACCGCCGGTCCAGTCCAGGAGTTCTTTTACGGTTATCTTTTCCATCTTAATAAAAACCCGACCTCGGTGCTGGCTGCCAACAAGAATTCTTCTCCTTTTTCCATCGCTTCCGGGAGACGGCAAGGTCCGGGCATAATGGAAAAAAATGCGGTAATGCCGGAAGAATGCAGTTTAAACGCATCCTGGCTGTAAGAACCGCAAAAAGCAACCAGCGGTATTTTTAGTTTTTGAGCGATTTTTCCCAGACCAAACAGGGCTTTGCCGAACTTGACCTGACCGTCAATTCTGCCTTCGGCGGTAACGATCAAGTCCGCACCCTTCGCCTTCCCGGAAAAATTCAGCAGGTCAAGCACCAGGTTGATTCCGCTTTTGATCTCCGCGCCCAGGAACGCGCAAAGACCGGCGCCCAGTCCGCCGGCGGCGCCGGCGCCCGGCAAAGCAGATACCTCTTTTCCTAAATCACGACGGATTATGCGGGCAAAAAAAGCAAGGTTTTTGTCCAGAATCTTTACCTGTTCCGGGGTCGCGCCCTTCTGAGGACCGAAGATATTGGCGGCGCCGTCCCGGCCGATAAGCGGATTGGTGACGTCGGAAGCAACCAGTATTTCGGTCTTTCTCACCGCCGGGTTCAAACCGGAAGGGTCGATCCTGACCAGATTTTCCAATCCGCCGCCGCCCTCAGGAATTTCCGCGCCTCTTTTATCCAGAAACCTGACGCCCAGCGCCCTGGCCATCCCCAGACCGCCGTCAACGGTTGCGCTGCCGCCGACGCCCACGATAATACGCCCGACGCCATTCTTGAGGGCTTCCGCTATCAACTGGCCGGTTCCGTAAGTTGAGGTCAGGAGAGGATTGCGCTCCGAAGGTTTAAGCAAGGAAAGACCGCTGGCCTGTGCCATCTCAACCACGGCCGTTTTAGGAGTTGCCGCCGCATCCGGCAAAATTAGAAATGCGGCGCGGACCGGACGACCCAGCGGGCCGGAAACGCCGCGCCAAACCTTGCGTCCACCCAAAGCGGAAGAAAGTACTTCCACCAGCCCTTCCCCGCCGTCGGAAACCGGCAGCAAAAGGTATTTTGCGCCAGGTAAGGCCCGGCTTAGACCTTTTTTAATAACCCGGGCCGCCCGCAGCGAGGTAAGACTTCCCTTGAACGAATCCGGCGCAATAATAATCTTCATCTGCGTTCGGAAAGGGCTTTGCCCACAACCAGCCGGTCGTCAAAAGGAATGACGGTATCTTTCATAATCTGGTAGGTTTCATGTCCCTTGCCGGCGATTAAAACGATATCCCCTTTTTTCGCCAAAGAGACAACCCGGTGAATTGCCTCGGTGCGGTCCGGAATTATTTCGTACCGGCTGCGCCGGGAAGAAAGGATTCCGGCCACAATGTCGCCGATGATGGCGGAGGGCTCCTCGTTGCGCGGGTTATCGGAGGTAATAATAAAGTAATCGGCGCGGGCGGAGGCGATCCGGCCCATCTTGGGCCGCTTGCTCTTATCCCGGTCTCCGCCGCAGCCGAAAACCAGGAGGATGCGGCCCGGCTTCTCTTTGGATGCCTTCCGGACCGCATGCGCAGTCATTAAAAGATTTTTCAAACCGGTGTCGGTGTGGGCGTAATCAACCACTACCCGGAAACCCTGATTTGTCTTTATCTCTTCAAAACGGCCCGGCACCACCCTTAATTCCTCAATGCCCTGCTTGATAGTTTGCAGCGGTATCTCCTCACCAACCCCAAAAGCAACTGCGGCTAATGCATTATAGGCATTATGCCGGCCCGGCAGATTTACCAGAATCTCCGTTTCGCCCATCGGCGTCCGGGCACGGAAAGAAAGGCCGTCTTCCTTCAAAATCAGACCAAGACCCCGCACCGTGGCTCCGGGCCGAAATCCGTAACTGATAAGCCGGACATCCCTGGGAACCGAACGATAAAAATATCGGGCCGCCCGGTCGTCGCGATTGACAATAGCCACCCGTTTTTCCTTGTTGCTTTTGGCCAGGTGAGTAGAAAAGAGGCTGGCTTTTGCAGTTAGGTAGTTGCGGAAAGTTTTGTGATAATCAAGATGTTCGTGAGGGGTGGCATTGGCAAAGAGACAGACGTCGAAAGGAAGACCGCTGACCCGTCCCTGGGCAAGTCCATGCGAAGAGACTTCAATAATGGCATAGCGGCATTTCGCTTCTACAATCTGGCTGAAAATTTCCTGGAGTTCCAGCGGCCCCGGTGTGGTATTGAGAGCCGGCACCTGGCGGTCAGCCACCCGGTAGTTGATGGTGCCGATTACGCCGGCCTTTTTCCCGACGGCCGTGACGATGCTTTCAAGCAGGTAGGTGGTGGTAGTCTTGCCGTTGGTGCCGGTTACGCCGACCAACCGTAACTTCTGCGCCGGATAACGGTAAAAACATCCGGCCACCTCCGGCAGAATCGCCCGGGTGTTCTCCACGACTACGGTTATTGCCCGGCCGGCCGATTCAAAATCGGTTTGAGTCAAAATTACCCGGGCCCCGCGCTCCAGCGCTTCCGGAAGATAACGATGGCCGTCGTCTTTTTCGCCGACAACCGCAGCGTAAAGGTAGCCTGGACGGACTTTCCGGCTGTCAATCGCCAAACCGGTAATCTCCGGATTTTCGGAAGACGGGAAAATCTTCTTCACCGGTAAACCTTCAAGCAGGTCACGTAGTTTCATAAGTTCATTTTAATGTTTGGATTCCCGCTTACTACGCGCGGGAATGACAT
>CAZBFL010000018.1:0-11707 GCA_964491175.1 uncultured bacterium | reverse complement strand
CTAACTACAAAAGATAAAACATATTATACGAGGGAGGCAGAAGATGAAAAAGACCGTCTTTTTCGGAACGCTATTACTAATTATTTGGGGGGTTTCCGTCCTTTACGCCCAAAACGAAACCCCGGCGCTCCCGGTTGCAGCCAAACAACCGGAAGGGACGAAGACGACCGGACGCCTGGTTAAAATAGAGGGAACGGTAACTTTCCGGCCGTCTTTCGGCGCCGCCTGGACACCGGCCACGCTCCAGACGATAGTCAGCGCAGGCGGGTGGCTGCAAACCGCCAAAGGCGCCAGGGCAATTCTTTCCTTCGGCAAAGAAGCGGTGACAAACATCGGCGAAGAAGCCGTATTGGAAGTAAAAGAAGTGGAAATAAACCCGGACGGCACCACCCGGGTAAGAACCAGCCTCACCAGGGGAAAGATCTGGTCTCTGGTGGAAAAGTTAAAGAGTGAAAAATCAAGATATGAAGTGGAAACGCCGACCGCCATAGCCGGGGTGCGCGGCACCACCTTTATGGTTAACGTGGAACCCAGCGGCCGAAGCAGCAGAATAGGGGTTGTGGAAGGCGAGGTAGGCGTCCGCAGTATGGGCGAAAAACCGGCTTACGTAATCCTGAAGGAAAATATGGCCACCGTTGTCGTGTACAATAAGCCGCCGACGCCTCCGGAAGTTCTGGAAGCCAGGGAAGCGGCGGAATGGGAAGAATGGAAACAGTCCATCCCGTTTTCCGAGATAGGCGTCATCGGCGGAATGGCCGAAATACACGCGATGCAGATGGAAGAAGCGGCTAAACTGGTCCGGGAAACCGGATTTATGCAAAAAGCAGCCAAAAAAGCTGACGAAGATTTCAAGGTGTTTGCAGCCGCCCTGCGCCAATATTATCTGGACACCGGCGCTTTTCCCGCCAAAGAACAGGGCGGACTGAAAGCGCTGTTGAAAAATCCCGGCGCAGAGGGCTGGAACGGACCTTACGTTGACCCGGGCAGTAATTTTATGGACCCGTATGGCAAACCTTATTTTTACCACGTCAAAAAAACGCCGAAAGGGAGCGTTTACGCGGAAATTTTCTCCATGGGCCTGGAAAGACCGGTGGGCAACGTAACAGCCCCGAAAAAAGACGGGCAATAACCCTGTCCGATATTTGCGCTAACCGCGGTTTTTTGCTAAAATTTATGCTTTTAATAAAACAAGGGGGGGATATGAACGTCAAGAACTTTGCGGCGCTTGCCCTGGAGCAGGGAAAAGGCATCGTACGGCTGGCGCCCAATTGGGTACCGCGGTCTTTCTGCGTACCCGGCCGCAGAATAAAACTTCACCCGGACGATTATTACGCCCTGGGCGGAGAACGGGGCGGAATTGACGAACGCTGGTTTGCATCCACCACGCCGGCGGATAACGGACCTAAGACCGCGCCGAACGAAGGTTTAAGTTTTATCGTCTTTCAGGACGGCGCGAAACTCCAAAAAGTCCTTCTGCGGGACGCTGTCAGCGAATTGAAAGAAACTCTCCTGGGCGAACGGCTCTGGAAAAAATACGGCCGGTGGCCGATGTATTCAAAGTTTTTTGATAACAAAGGCGCCCTGCCCCACCACGTACACCACCAGGCAGAACACGCCAAACTGGTGGGCCAAAATTCAAAACACGAAGCCTATTACTTTCCGACCCAGGTGAATAACCACGGCGGGGATTTTCCCTATACCTTCTTCGGCATTGAACCGGGCACGACCAAAGACCAAATCCGGAAATGCCTGATGGACTTCACCAAAGGCGATAATAAGATTACCAACTTCTCCCGCGCCTACCGCCTGGAACCGGGTACCGGGTGGGACGTTCCGCCCGGAGTGCTCCACGCACCCGGCAGTCTCTGCACCTACGAACCGCAGGAAGCCTCGGACGTTTTTGCGATGTACCAGTCACTGGTCGGAGACCAGATTATTTCGGAGGAGATGTTGTGGAAAAATTCGCCGCCGGATAAAGCGGGCAATTATGAATACCTGATAGAGGTCCTGGATTGGGGAAAAAACGTAGACCCTAATTTCGTTGCCAACCGTTTCATGAAGCCGAAACCGGTCAGGCCGGAAAAAGAGATGGCGGCCGAAGGTTATAATGAAAAATGGATTGTTTACCGTTCGGATAACTTCAGCGCCAAGGAACTTGCGGTCCTGCCAGGAAAGACGGTTATCATCAAAGATAACGCCTGTTACGGCCTGATTCTCCTGCAAGGACACGGCAAAATGGGCGGCTGGGATATTGAAGCACCGGCCCTCATCAGGTACGGACAATTGACCAGCGACGAGTTTTTTGTCAACGAAGAGGCGGCCCGGCAGGGAGTCACCATTACCAACCCTTCCCAGAACGACCCGATAGTGATACTGAAGCATTTCGGTCCCGGCAACCCGGACCTGAAAATCAGTGAATAGTGAACGGTGAACAGTGAATAACATAAAAAAACCAAGAGAAGAACCGTGGTATAAAAACACCTGGCGCCGGATACTGGTGGATATGCACATCCCGGACTGGAGTCCGGAGTTCCTCTCCAAACTGGACCCGGAAAAGTACGTGGAGATGATGGAAGCCGGCGGAACCAGGGAGGTAATGCTCTACGCCAATTCCCACGTCGGCCTCTGTTTCTATCCGACCGGGACCGGACAGATGCACGCGGGCCTGCAGAACCGGGATTTTTTCGGGAAAGTAACCAAACTCTGCCATCAGCGCGGCCTCAGGGTGGTGACCTATTACAGCCTTATCTTTAACAACTGGGCCTATATCAACCACCCGGACTGGCGCATCCGGCCCGGAGGCAAACAACTGACCGGTACGCGCTACGGAGTCTGCTGTCCGAACTCACCCTACCGGCAGTTTGCGCTGGAGCAGACCGCCGAGGTCTGCGGCAAGTATGACTGCGAGGGAATATTCTTTGATATGACCTTCTGGCCCGGCGTTTGTTACTGCGCCCACTGCATCGGCCGGTACCGCAAAGAAACCGGGCTGAAACCTCCGGTGGTAATCGATTGGAACAACCCGGAGTGGGTCCGATTCCAGCAAAGCCGTGAAAAATGGCTGGATGAATTTGCCGCGGGGATAACCCAAAAAGTCCGCGCGGTAAATCCGAAGATGACGGTCACCCATCAGTTTTCCACCGTGATTGCGGACTGGCGCCAGGCTGTACCTTTCAGTCTGGCCGACCATTGCGATTACCTGAGCGGCGATTTCTACGGAGAGACTATCCAGCAGTCTTTTGTCTGTAAAATATTCCACAGTCTCTCCCGGAAGAAACCTTTTGAGTTCCACACCTCACGCTGCCTGGATTTAACCGACCACGTAACGCTGAAAAGCCCGGAACGGCTCCGGACTCAGGCTCTCCTGGCTCCGGCGCACGGCAGCGCCTTCATGTTCATAGACGCAATAGAACCGGACGGCCGGCTGAACCCCGGTGTTTATCAAAAGATACGCACGGTCTTTGACGAAATGGCTCCCTATGAACCGTATCTGGGCGGAGAACTCTGCGCGGACGTTGCGGTCTATTTCAGCCAGGAGTCCAAGTTCGAACCGGCTGAAAACGGAACAAAAATAACGGAAGTTCCCGATTGGATTCCAACCGGACAGGTCCCGCACATAAAAGCGGCTCTGGGCGCCTGCCTCGGCCTCCGCCGGCGTCATATCCCTTTCACCGTCATTAGCCGGCGCAACCTTGGCGAACTGAAAAATTACCAGGCAGTGGTCCTGCCGGACGTAATCTCGCTGAGCAGGGAGGAAACAGAAGGTTTCCGGGATTTTGTCTCCGGCGGCGGTTCCCTGTACGCCAGTTACCGGACCGCAACCAGAAACGCAGACGGCACCACCCCTGACGGCTTCCTGTTAGCCGAACTCTTCGGTGTCTCAACCAAAATGGAAGAGAGTCCGGCGCTGACCTTCTTCACCCCGAAAACGAAGTTATTGAAAGAACTAATCTCTCCCCAGGAACATATGATTCACCCCCAGAGACAACTGCTGGTCAAAACCAGGTCCGCCGAAACGTTGGCAACCTTGACCTTGCCTTACACCGACCCGGAGAAAAGAGATGTCTTCGGCAAAAACTTCGCCTCCATCCACAGCAACCCGCCCGGGCCTGCCGGCACAAAACCGGCCATCACCCTTAACCGTTTCGGCAAGGGGTTGGTCTGTTATGCCGCCGGCGCTGTCGAAGCGGTGAACTGCGACCTTAACCGCGCTGTCTTTGCCGGGCTTGTCCGGCGCCTGATGAAACGGCCGGCCTGGTTCGAAGCGGACACTCACGAAAACGTAGAAGTTACATTGCTGCATCAGCCGGAGAAGAAACGGTTCATCATCAGTTTGCTTAAGTCCGAACCGGAACTGGTGAATACGCGGGTAGATACCCGAATCCGCATCCGGATTCCGAAAGGCGCCGCACCCGTAAAAATGATGGAATTACCGGAGAAGAGAACCGTCTGTTATGCAGAAAAGAACGGTTTTGCAGAAACGGGACTGGGATTGAATAAAACGCTGACTATGCTCTCTTTTGAATACAAATAATTAACGCGCATTTCACCCCAAAAAATGGAAAAAAAGATTGCCGCATGGGAAGAAGAGGTTAAGAAGTTGGAAACCGGCCTGCAGGATTTCTGCCGGCTGGGCGACTTCAAGTTCAAGCAGAACGTAACCGGCGCGGAAGACCCGGCCTTTGACGACCGGGGCTGGGAAATAAACAAAACTTCGCAATGGTCCATGAAGGAAGGCCCGGCTTGTTTCCGCAAGAAAGTGGAATTTCCCGAAACTGCGGAAGGCATCCCTCTTTCCGGAAGTGCGGCGGAATTAAACTTTGTCTTTCCTTCCGGCGTGGAAGTTTTCTGGAACGGAAAGTCCCTGCACCAAAATAAGTTCTGGGCTGACATGCGGGCCGCGGAACTTTATCTGACGGATAAGATAACGCCGGGGGAAAAATACTCTCTGGTATTTAAAACGCCGGGCGGTGACGGCTTAGGCGGATTCTGGGGGTCATTCTCCCTGCCGGCAATAGAAGAAGCGTTGTTTGAACTCACCGCGGCGCTTTCCCAGGTAAAGTTTGCCGAAGAACTCCTAAAAAACAGACCCGGCCTTTCCCTGAAAAGAAGCTTTCAAAAAGCGGTCTCCCTGGTCAACGTTGATGCCCTGCAAAACCGCAACTGGCCGGAAATCTTCGCCAACATCAAAAAGGTTGAAGATATCCTGGAACCGTTCCGTCCCCTTGCCCGTAAATACCGGGTCCACCTCATCGGCCACAGCCATATAGACATGAACTGGCTCTGGAATTACGAGGATACCGTCAACGTCTGCCTGCGCGACTTTGAGACCGTCACCAAACTGATGGACGAATACCCGGACTTGACCTTCTCCCAGGACCAGGCCCATATTTATAAAATCGTGGAGGAACACAACCCGGAACTTTTTGGCCGCGTTAAGGAAAAGATTAAAGAAGGCCGCTGGGAAGTTACTGCCAACGCCTGGACGGAAGGGGACCTCAACATGGCCGACGGCGAATCTCTCTGCCGCCATATCGCCTACTCCCGAAAATACCTGTCCGAACGCTTCGGGAAAAATATCAAACCGGAGATTATGTGGTCGCCGGACACGTTCGGCCACCCAATCACCATCCCTGCTATCCTGTCTCACGCCGGTATCAAAAATTATTACTTTACGCGTCCCGGCGGCGGTTTCCGAAGCGGTGAATTTATCTATCCGCTCTTTGCCTGGCAAAGTCCGGACAAGAGCAAAGTCCTGTCTTTTAACAGCGTTTACAACAATTTCATCACTCCGGAAAACGTTGTTTCAACAGCGCGCACATTTCACGAAAAGTACCGCCTTCTTGAGAGCATGTTCGTCTACGGAGTGGGCGACCACGGCGGCGGACCAACCCGCAAGGACATTGAAAGAAAAAAACATCTGGGCCAAAAACCGGTGATGCCGACCCTGGTCTTTTCCACCACGCAGCGCTTCTTCAGCCTGGCAGGAAACCGGGCGAAGTACCCGGTGGTTAAAAAAGAACTCAACTCTGCCTTTGAGGGTTGTTACACAACCCATTCCGACATTAAAAAGGAGAACCGGGAATGCGAAAACAGCCTCCTGACCCTGGAGACGATTGCCGCCATTTCCGGCCTTCTGGGTAAAGAATACCCGGCCGGGAAACTGGAAGGCTGGTGGCAGGATACCCTCTTCAATCAGTTTCACGACATCTTTGACGGTTCCGCCATCTCAGAATCCTATCGATATTCCAAAGGACTGGCGGACAGAGTCCTGGCCGAAAGCAAGGCAGCGCTGGCCGATAACCTCAATTTCCTCTCCGGGCAGATAGATACCTCCGGAGAAGGAACACCCTTGGTGGCATTCAATACGCTGGGCTGGAAAAGAAACGAAGTTGTGGAGTTTCAACTGCCGGATAAAACAGCGGGGAAGGAAGTTTGCGTAATAGATAAAAAGGACGGGCGGCTGCCGGTTCAGGTTGCGGATAAAAAATCCCTCTTCCTGGCCGAAAACATCCCTCCCTTCGGTTACAAAACCTATTGGCTGAAAGAATGTCATTGCGAACTTCCCCCCTCACCTACACCTCTCCCCTCAGGGGAGAGGAAGCGTGAGGGGATATTCGAAAACTCCTATTACCGGATTGAAATTGCTTCGGATACCGGCCTCATCAGACGCCTCTACGACAAAAAGAACGAAAGGGAGGTCTTGAGCGTCGGACGTTCCATCAGCGAAGACCCTTCCTCCTGCTGGGCGGAAACCTGCGGCAACCTCCTGCAGGTCCTGCAGGAAAAGCCCCATCCGATGTCTGCCTGGATTATCGGAAACATTATGCGGACCGAGAACCTCCTTGACCTGAAAGAATTTAAGATGGTTGAATCCGGTCCAATCAGAACCGTTCTTTCCATAAAAAGACAATACAAGAACTCTCCGATTGAACAAAGAATAACGCTCTACCCCAACCTCCCGCAAATAGATTTTGAAGTAATCACCGACTGGCAGGAAAAAGGGTCCGCCAAAGACGGCGTGCCGATGCTAAGGGTTAATTTTCAGGCGGATTTTGACCGGCCCCTCGCAGAGTTTGAAATCCCCTTCGGCTGGCAGGAACGAAGCGCCGAAGGAAAAGAGTTGCCGGCCCTGAAAGCCGCCTCTCTGGCCGAAAACGGCTACCGGGTAGGCCTTTTAAACCGGGAGAAACACGGTTATCTGGTGAACGGAAAAAATCTGGGCTTAACACTGCTGCGCAACCCCTACGAACCGGATGCCCTGCCCGACAGCGGGACTCACCGCATCGGGTATCGTCTTCTTTTCGGCAAGATCAGCAAAACGGAGATGATCCGGCAGGCTGCTTCCTACAACCGGCCTTTATCGATTTGCCTGACGGACAACCATAGTGGTAAACTACCCCCGGAATTCTCTTTCCTGGAATTCCGTTCCGAAGATTGTGTGCCCAGTTCCCTGCAAAAATCCCTGGACGGAAAAAATCTGACACTGAGGTTTTACGAGGCTTCCGGTAAAAAAACCAGGGTAAGATTGAAGTTCGGTTCACCGGTAAAAAATCTTTCGCAAACAGACCTGCTGGAAGAGAAACTGGGCCGCGTTCCGCTCAACAAAAACGGTGCGGCATTATCCGTGAAACCCTACAGCATCAATACATTGAAAATAAAAATATGATGCGAATCGTAAGTCCTCCGGAATTGCTGAAATTATTGGACGATCGCCGGGCCAGACTTGTCCGTGCCGAAGAAAATAAGGCCGTCGAACTTATTCAACGGATAAAAAAAGATGGCGAGCAGGCCTTACGGGAACTGACATGGGATTACGATGGTTTGAAAATTAATGATTTCCGTGTGTCCAAAACCGAAATAGAAGAGGCGAAAAAGGAATTCCTTACTCCGGAATGGCGCCGGCGGTTCAAAAGAGTCGCCGGACGCATAAGAAATTTTGCCAAAAAGGAACTGCCGAAAAACTTCAAGATTATAGAACCGGAAGGAACCCTGGAAAGGGTTTATGTTCCGATAGACCCGGTCGGCGTCTATATTCCGGCCGGAACCGCTTCGCTGGTTTCCACGGTTTTAATGGCAATAGTCCCGGCGCAGGCCGCCGGCGTAAAAAGAATAGTCGTAACCACCCCGCCAAAAGCAAACAAAGCGATTTGGGCAACCTGCGCCTTTTTGGGGGTCAATGAAATTTACAAAATTGGCGGCATTCAGGCGATAGCGGCGCTTGCCTTAGGAATTGGACAAATTCCCAAAGTAGCTAAGATAGTCGGACCGGGAAACGAATTTGTCACGGCTGCTAAAAAAATTCTTTACGGTATCGTAGATTTAGATTGTCCGGCCGGACCCAGCGAAGTGGTGGTCTTTGCCGACAAAACCGCGCCCGCCTCTTTCATTGCTGCGGAACTGGCCAGTCAGGCCGAACACTATCAGGGCTTGGCGATTTTAATAACACCCGACAGGGAAATCGCGGAAGTAGCCCAGAAATTCGAGACACATGAACGTATTCGTATCGTCCAGACCGAAAGGAAATACGCATTTGATTTAATCGAAAAGATTGCGCCGGAACACCTGGTCGTAATGGCCTCTGACGCTAAAAATTTCGCGGCCAAAATCAAAAAAGCCGGCGCGGTTTTTATCGGAAACTATTCGCCGGTTGCGCTCGGCGATTACCTGGCCGGTCCCAGCCACATCCTGCCCACCGGCGGCGCTGCAGCCTCTTTTTCCGGTCTTTCCGCCGCAACCTTCCTGCGCTCCTATGCCCGAATCTCCTGGAATAAAAAAGGGCTGAAAAAATGGGCGGAAGATATTGAGAAATTAGCGGAATTGGAAGGATTGCCAAACCATAAAAGGAGCGTTACGACGCGGGTTAGATAACCGCATTTACCGATATTGACAGGCGAGACGCCTGTCCTACTTGTTTTGACAGGCGAGACGCCTGTCCTACGGTTCTCCGTTCTTAAATGCGTTTGTGATGGGTAACCGCCAGTCCTTGCCGAAAGCGCGGCTGGTTATCTTGACGCCGGGCGGCGCCTGGCGTCTTTTATATTCGTTACGGTCCACCAGCGCGGTTACCTTCCGCACCATCTCCTTCCCGAAACCCCTTTTAACAATCTCTGCCGGCGCAAGGTTCTCTTCAATATAAGCGGTGAGAATCGGGTCCAGAACCGCATAATCCGGAAGCGTATCGCTGTCTTTCTGATTCAGCCTCAGTTCCGCGGAAGGCGGCCGTTTTACGGTCCGTTGCGGTATAACCGTCTTCAACCCATTCCGGTATGCGGCCAACCGGTAAACCAGGGTCTTGGGAATATCCTTAAGGACCGCAAAACCGCCGGCCATGTCCCCGTAAAGGGTGCAGTAGCCAGTGGCGATTTCACTTTTATTGCCCGTGGTAAGGACCAGGTAACCGAACTTGTTGGAAAAAGCCATGACGATGTTGCCCCGGATGCGCGCCTGGATATTCTCTTCGGTTATATCCGGCCTCAGGCCGGCAAAACTATTCTTGAACGTATCCAGATAAGCTTTAAAAACTTTCTTGATGGGGATGACGTGAAATTCAATTCCCAAATTATTGGCCAGTCTTTGGGCGTCGACACGACTCATTTCTGCGGAAAACTGACCGGGCATGGAGAGACCGATCACCCGGTCCCTGCCTAAACTATCAACCGCAACAGCCGCGGTAAGAGCCGAATCAATCCCGCCGGAAAGTCCGATGATTACCTTTCTGAATCCGTTCTTCTCCACGTAATCCCTGGTTCCGGTAATCAGGGCCTGATATACCTCGGCTTCGTCCGGAAGGTGCGGTTCAATGCGGGGCGCAATTGCAGGGACCACGGATTCCCGTTTATAACATACGGGAATGACAGATGTTTTTACGGAATCGTAGGGGTCGGATTCATCCGACCCGCGGGCGCGATGAATCGCGCCCCTACAAAAACCCTCCGGTTCAATATCTACGATAAGCAGGTCTTCGGCAAAAGGTTTCGCCCTCGCCAAAACCTTTCCTTCCGGATTAAAAACCACGCTCTGCCCGTCAAAAACCAGTTCGTCTTGCCCGCCGACCAGGTTGACGTATATTAAAAATGTCTTATACTCCGCGGCCCGGCCGGACAACATCCGCTCCCTTTGTTTCGCCTTGCCGCGCTGATACGGTGAAGCCGAAATATTAATGACACAACGGCTGGCGGCCGCAGCCTGCTGAAGTGCCGGTCCGGCCGGATGCCAGATATCTTCGCAGATACTCACTCCAAAACAAAAATTTCCCAGGGAAAAGACCTTATTTTCACGTCCGGCCTTGAAATATCGCTCTTCGTCAAAAACGCTGTAATTGGGTAAAAGATGCTTGTGGTAAACCGCCCGGACCTTTTCGGCGGCAATGATTGCGGCCGCATTGTAAAGTTTATTCCCGGGCCCTTTGCGGTCAATAAACCCCAAAACTGCAGTGATTCCGACGGTCTTTTTCGCAATCTCCGCAAGACCTTTAAGGTTGGCATCGATGAAACTGACCTTAAAGAGAAGGTCCTCCGGCGGGTAACCGGTCAGAGCCATCTCCGGAAAAATAACCATATCCGTTCCGGATTTCCGGGCACGCTTGATATAGTCGGAAATACGCGCCGTATTGCCGCAAATATCTCCAACCGTGGCGTTTACCTGAGCCAGACCGATTCTCACCATTGATTAGATTTTACCTTAATCAGCGGATGCCTTACAAATTTTCCTCCTTTACTTACCCGAGCCGAAAAAGGTATAATAATAAAAACATGGGATTGTCTCTTTTGGGTTTGTTGTTCCTCTTTGGCTTATCGGCTTTCTTTTCCGCGGCAGAAACTGCACTTACCTCATTAGGCAAACTGAAGGTCAAGGCTATCATCGAATCGGAAGGCCGGCGGGCTGAAGTCCTGAACCTCTGGCTGAAGAACCCGAGCCGTTTCCTGACCACCATACTCGTCGGCGTTACAATTTCCGAAGTTTCCGCATCCATCCTGGCCGCTTATCTGGCGATTAAAGCCTGGGGCAACAAGGGCGCCGGCATTGCCGCCGGCTTAATGACTTTTTTAATCCTGGTCTTTGCAGAGATTGTTCCCAAAACCTTCGCCCGGCATCACTTTGAAAAAGTGGCCCCGGTTATCATTTGGCCTTTGCTCTCCGTTTCCTACCTCTTAAACCCGATCGTCCGTTTTTTTGTGCTTATCTCTGAAGGAATTATTCGCATCTTCGGCGGTCACCTTACTCCGCAAACCAGCCACATCAGCATGGAAGAGATCCGCACTCTGATTGACGTCGGCGGCGAAGAGGGAGCCCTGGCCGAGGAAGAACGCCGGATGTTAAGCAGCGTAATCGAAATCCGGGATACGGCGGTGGGCAGCCTGATGACGCCCCGGATGGAGATAGCCGCCCTTCCGGAAGACGCTTCCGTGGCCGAGGCCTTTGCCCTGATGGCCAAAGAGGGACATTCCCGGCTGCCGGTTTACCGAAACGATATGGACGATATCGTGGGCATCGTAGATTCCCGGCAGATACTTTCCCTGGTCGCTGAAGGCGAAAAAACAATTCTCCTGCGTCAGGTAATGCGGTCGGTTTTTTTCGTACCGGAAATGATGAAGGTTTCCGATCTTCTGAAAGAATTCCGGCGCCGGAAATTGCACCTGGCAATCGTAATGGACGAATACGGCGGGACCGAAGGGCTGGTCACGCTGCACGACCTCATTGAGGA
>CAZBFL010000017.1:8034-11793 GCA_964491175.1 uncultured bacterium | reverse complement strand
TATGAACCTCTTTGGCGCCGAAGTTCCGCAGGGTCCGCACCCGGCTGCGGCTGGTCGTGCCGCGCACGATTGAATCCTCAACCAAAATTATTCTTTTGCCGGAGACCAACTCCCGGACCGGGTTCAGTTTAATCTTAACGCCCAGGTCTCTTACCTTCTGCGTTGGCTGGATGAAGGTCCGGCCGACGTAATGGTTGCGGATGAAACCCATCTCAAACGGCAGGCCTGTTTTCTGACTGAAACCCAGCGCCGCATAGTTGCCGGAATCAGGAACCGGCATTACAAAATCGCCTTCCGCCGGAGATTCCTGCGCCAACCTTTCGCCCAGCCGCTTGCGGGTCAGGTAAACGCTGTGGTTAAAGATGCGGCTGTCCGGCCGGGCAAAATAGATGTACTCAAAGATGCAGAGTGCGTGTTTCCGAACCGAAAACGGTTTGAGCGACTCCAGGCCCTTTTCGCCGATAATCACAATTTCGCCCGGCTCCACTTCCCGGAGGTATTCGGCTTCACAGATATCCAGGGCTGCGGTCTCCGAAGCAACCACGTACCCGCCGTTGATTTTCCCCAGGCAGAGGGGCCGGAAACCGTGCGGGTCGCGCGCCGCGATTACTTTATCCCGGGTGATAAAGACCAGGCAATAGGCGCCTTCAATCCGGGAGAGCGCCTCAATCAGGTTTTCGGGGAAAGTTTTGGCCTTGCTGTGGCTGATAAGGTGGGTAACCAGTTCGCTGTCGGTGGTGGAGTGAAAGAGTGCGCCCCGGTCTTCCAGGCGGCGCCGCAGGGACCGGGTGTTGGTGAAGTTGCCGTTATGCCCGACCGCAATCAAACCGTCATAATAGTCGGCCAGAAAGGGCTGGGCGTTCTTGATGTTGGAACCGCCGGTGGTGGAATAACGGGTGTGGCCGATCGCCAGGTGTCCGGTCAGACCTTTCAGTTTTTCCGGGGAGAAGACCTCGGAAACCCGGCCCATGCCAAGGTGGGATTTTATCTCCTTACCGTCCGAAACAACGATTCCGGCGCTCTCCTGACCACGGTGCTGAAGCGCGTAGAGACCCAGAAAAGTCAGGTCGGCCGCTTCCGGATTTCCGTAGATTCCGAAAACTCCGCATTTTTCTTTTCCACCCATACGCAATAAATTATACCATGCGCTGCCAGGTAATTTGATTTTACCTGCCCGGAAGTGATATAATTCCTGAAGCAAAAAGAGGCAGCGCAGCCTCCAGAAGCAGTGTTGCTTTTGGGGGCTTTTTTTATTTATAATACCGAAAGATATGGAGCAGAAAAAAGCAAAGGGATTAATCGCCCTGGAAGACGGCACGATTTTTGAAGGCACCGCTTTCGGCGCTTCCGGGGAGAGAACCGGCGAGGTGGTATTCAATACCAGCATGACCGGCTATCAGGAAATCCTCACCGACCCTTCCTACAAAGGCCAGATCGTCACCATGACCTATCCCCTCATCGGGAATTACGGGGTAAACAAAGCAGATTTTGAATCCTCTAAACCCTGCGCCGAGGGGTTTATCGTTAAGGAATACAGCCGTATCGCGAGTAATTGGCGGGCAGAGAATAATCTGGACGATCTCCTCAAAGAACACGGCATCATCGGGCTGGAAGGAGTTGATACTCGGGCATTAACCAAACATATTCGCATCGCCGGGGCTATGAAAGCAATCATATCCACCGAAAATTTTGCGCGGGAAACTTTAATAGAAAAGGCAAAAAGTTCTCCGGGGCTGGTCGGCCAGGACCTGGTAAGGGAAGTTACTTCTAAAGAAGAATACGAATGGAATAAAGAAGGAAAACGCAAAGTCGTTGTTATCGACTGCGGCGTTAAGTATAATATCCTGCGCGAATTGGCTGCCCGCGAATGCCGGGTGACGGTTGTGCCGGCCAGGACAACCGCCGCTGAAATATTAAAGTCCAAACCGGACGGTCTCTTAATTTCCAACGGTCCGGGAGACCCGGCCGAAGTTCCGTATGTTGTCGAAACGGTAAAACAATTGCTTGGCAAATTTCCCGTCTTCGGAATTTGCCTGGGACATCAGATTCTGGGGCTCGCTTTCGGCGGCAAAACTTACAAATTAAAGTTCGGCCACCACGGCGGGAATCATCCGGTAAAAGATTTGCAGGCCGGGAAGTTGGCGATAACGGTTCAGAACCACGGTTTCTGCGTGGAGATTGATTCTTTGAACAAAAACGACATTGAGATTACTCATATTAATCTCAACGACCAAACCCTGGAAGGGATGCGGCACCGGAAACTACCCGTATTCTCGGTTCAGTTCCATCCGGAAGCATCGCCCGGACCGCAGGACACCAATTACCTCTTTGACAACTTTATAAAACTGATAAAGAGCCGATAAAATTGAACATGGAAATCTTTCTCTTCCGCCAGCTTCTTTCAGCGGGACGCTTGCCAGCCCCGGCGTGTCTGGCTGCGCTCGGCGTAGTTCGTTGCTCGTCCGCCGATACTACAAAATCCGGCGAGACACCGTGCCCGCAACTCGCTCCGAACGCCCGCTGAAAGAACTGTCTGAAGAGAAGATGTTATCCGCACCGCCGGACTCCTTTTCCAGACGGTGTTCGTGAGGAGGAAGCGGGCAGGGATTTTCGAGCTGTAAAGCACGAAAAGAGCGCCGACGAGCGTCAAGTGAAATCAATCCTCGCCGGGGATTGATGAACGTCCGACTGGAAAAGCGAGTCCGGCAAAGGTGCGGGAAAAATTCTATAACATAATTTTGAGATGGAAAGGCGAGTTTATTACGTTTTTTTGGTTAGAAAGAGCGCTTTTAGTTTACACTCGTCGTATTCCCGTCCGGCGTCAGAGTCAAAGGTGATTCCGCCCCCGATTCCCATTTCACCCTCTTTTCCGGTAATCAGGATGGTACGGATAGCCACGTTAAATACCGCATCACGATTCGGGAAGAAAACCCCGACGGCTCCGGTATAGACGCCCCGCTCCTCTTTTTCCAGTTCCCGGATAATCTCCATCGTTCTGATTTTCGGAGCGCCGGTAACCGAGCCGGAAGGAAAGATGGCTTCGAATAAATTTTCGAACGGAAGGTTCTCTTTAAGGACGCCGGAAACGGTGGATGTCATCTGGAAGAGCGTTTCGTATTCTTCAATATCAAAGAGTGAATCGGTCCGGACCGTACCCACCTCTGAGACCCGGCCTAAATCGTTTCGCAAAAGGTCGACAATCATTATGTTTTCGGAACGTTCTTTGGGACTCCGCTCCAAAATTTGCATCTGCTGCTTGTCCCGGAAAGCATCTTTTCCCCGGCTGATGGTGCCCTTCATCGGCCGGACGATTGTTTTCCGGCCGGCCTTGCGGAAAAATAGTTCCGGGGAGAATGAAAGCAGGGAAAGGTCCCGGTCTTTGATGAAGGCGGAATACGCGACCGTCTGTTTTTCCCTCAGGTCCCGGTAGAGCCCGAAAGGAGAACCGGAGAAATCAAACTTGCATTTCAAAGTATAGTTGACCTGGTAAGTATCTCCGGCCGTAATCAATTCTTTGATGCGTCCGATCTTCTTCCGGTATTCCGTAAAACCGACGTTGAGCCGGGACTTTTTGAGGGAGTAATCTTTGGGAAATCCCGAATCTTCGGGATGGAAATCATCAGAAAAAAGCCCGGTTTGATGGTTAAATATCAGAGGTTTCCGGAAGAGATAAAAACGGGCCAGGGGGGATGTAGGGGTCGCATCACTTTTTGACAGGCGAGACGCCTGTCCTACTGCTTTGTCTCGAGACGCCTGTCC
>CAZBFL010000017.1:0-7934 GCA_964491175.1 uncultured bacterium | reverse complement strand
CACTTTTTGACAGGCGAGACGCCTGTCCTACTGCTTTGTCTCGAGACGCCTGTCCCACTGTTTTTGGCGTCCCGACATTAAAGAGGTTGCCGGCTTCATAAGAAAAGAAACCGGTGAGGTAATACCCGGTCTTCAAGAGGGATTCTACCTGGTTGAAGAACCGGGGCATGTCCGGATAATCGTTGGCTTCAATCTTGCCGTCCGGTTCAAAAAAAATATATGAAAGAAAGTTTTCGGGATCGCAGCGGGTAGTTTCCAAAAGTATGAAAAGTTCTTTATCCGCGAGAAAAGAAAGGATGTTTTTAAGCGGCCAGGAGTGGTAAGTCATTTCATTGCGCGAAAAATCCCGGGGTGTCTGCGGGAATTCCTAAAAAGAAACGGGTGAGCCGCCTGGCCTCTTCGGAAACTTTCAGCACTTCGGCAAGGGTCAGCCGGGAAAAAGACGTTCCCTTTGCCAGGACTTTTTTCACCAGAGGCAGGATTTCTTCAAATTCAATCAACCCGTCCAGGAATGCATTGACCGCTTCTTCGTTTGCCGCCGAAAACCTTGCCGGATAACCGCCGCCCTTCTCCAGGACGCGATAGGCAAGAGCCAGGGCCGGGAATTGACGGTGAACCGGCCGGTAAAAAGTGAGTTTACCCAGGTTTTCCAGAGAAAGCGAAGCCGATACCGGGTTGGCCGGCGGTTTTTCCGGCCAGAAGAGGCCGGAGGCGATTGAGAGCCGCATGTCCGGCGCGGAAAGGTTGGCCATGATGAAACCATCGTCAAATTCAACCATCCCGTGGACCGCAACCTGCGGATGGATTAAAACCTTGATCTTTTCCGGAGGCAGGCCGAAAAGGTAATGCGCCTCAATTATTTCCAGGGCTTTGTTTACCATTGTCGCGCTGTCAACGGTAACCTTCCGGCCCATCTTCCAGACCGGGTGGGCCAGGACCTTTTGCAGGTTTATTTTTCCCTTCTTTTTCCGCCAGAAGGGACCGCCGCTGGCGGTCAGATAGATTTTTTTGATGCTTCGTTCCGGAAACGCCGAAACAATTTGGAAAACGGCGTTATGTTCGCTGTCCAGGGGGATGATTTGAACGCCGGACTTCCTTGCTTTATCCGTCAGGAGACTGCCGGCCATTACCAACGCTTCCTTGCTGGCCAACGCCAGGTTTGCGCCTGATTCCACGGCCCAGAAAGCCGGCATCAGCGATTCTGTTCCCGGGATTGCCAGGACCACCAGGTCTACTTCCGGCCAGAAAAGCATCCGGCGCAACCCGTCGGTTCCAAAAAGTAATTTTGTTTCTTCTCCAAACCCTTTTTTCGCTGAAATGGCGCGGCTGGAAACCGCTTCGCCGGTTAAAGCAACCGCCTCCGGTTTGAATTCAGTCGCCTGTTTTTTCAGCAATTCGATCCGGCTGTGGCCGGAGAGGCCCACAACCTTGAACCGGTCCGGGAAACGCCGGATAACCGCCAGTGTACTGCAGCCGATGGAACCGGTTGAGCCAAGGATTACAACTCTCTTCATCAAATGTCTCCGAAACGCCGTTTCCGTTTTTTAAGCTCCGCAAGCGCGGAAGTGAATTCCTGAACGCTGAAATCCGGCCAGAGGATTTGGGTGAAATATAATTCTGCGTAAGCGGATTGAAACAGGAGGAAATTGGACAACCGCAACTCGCCGCTGGTGCGGATGATTAAATCCGGCGGCGGCAGGTCCCGGGTGTCAAGGTAGCGAGCGAAAAGTTTTTCGGTAATCAGGGAGGGTTCCAGCCTTCCGGCCTGCACTTCTTCGCCGATTCTGCGCACCGCCCGTACAATTTCATCCCGGCTTCCGTAATTAAGGCAGAGCGCGACGTTGACTTTTCGGCCGGATGCGGTTTCGGATTCGCAGTAAGCCATCAGGTTCTGGAGAGTTTTCGGAAAAGCGGTCCGGTCACCTAAAAACAAGACCCGGACACCTTCCTTTTTCATCCCGGCCGTTTTCTTTTTTATCTTTTCCGCAAAGAGTTTAATCAAAAAACCGACTTCGTTCCCCGGCCGATTCCAGTTCTCCGTGGAAAAAGCGTAAAGCGATAAATATTTAACGCCCAGGTCCGGGCAGGCGCGCACGATTTCATCAATCCGGTCCGCGCCGGCTTTGTGCCCGAAAATCCTTGGCCGTCCGCGCCTTTTAGCCCAGCGCCCGTTCCCGTCCATGATAATGCCAACGTGCAGGGGATTGCCCATATTACAAGGTAAAGGTGTCGCCGAGATAAAAACGCCTGGCCTCCGGATTGTTTACCAGTTCCGGCCCGGAACCGGAAATCAGAATTTTCCCCTGAAAGACAAGATAGGAGCGGTCCGTAATTGACAGGGTCTCGCGGACGTTATGATCGGTAATCAAAATTCCGATTCCGGAGCGGGCCAGGTTCCGGATAATTACGCGGATATCTTCAATGGTAATCGGGTCAATTCCGCTGAACGGCTCATCCAGCAGAAGGTATGAGGGGTTAAGCACAAGACTACGGGCGATTTCAACTTTACGGCGTTCACCGCCGGAAAGAGTGCCGGCGATCTGCGCCGAAAGCGTGGTGAGGCCCATCTTTTCCAGCACTTCCAGCCGGCGTCTCTTCTGTTCTACCGCTGAAAGCGGCTGGAACTGAAGGACGGCGGTCAGGTTATCTTCCACGGTCAACTTGCGGAAAACCGACGGTTCCTGCGGCAGGTAACCCAGGCCCAATCTCGCCCGCCGGTACATCGGCAATCGCGTGATTGCTCTATCGTTCAGCCGGACGCTTCCCCGGTCCGGACGGAGCCAGCCGACCAGAAGGTAGAATGTGGTTGTCTTGCCGGCGCCGTTCGGTCCCAGAAGCCCGACGATTTCGCCTTTTTCAACCTTGAGGGAAAGACCGTTTACCGCCGGTTTGCTACGATAGTTTTTAAAAAGATTTTCGGCAGAGAGCATAAATCACGTATTAAATAATTTGGATTGGCCGGAAGACGAAGCCGGAACCTTCAGGTTAAGATGCTGATAGGCGCGGGGTGTTGCCAGGCGGCCTTTCAGGGTCCGCTCCAGGTATCCTTCTCTGACCAGGAACGGTTCGTAAATCTCCTCCAGGGTATCCACTTCTTCGCCGACCGCTACCGAAAGGGTCTTAACGCCTACCGGCCCTCCGGAAAACTTGTGAATAATGACTTCCAGAATACGCTTATCCATCTCGTCCAGCCCGAATCGGTCGACATCCATGCTGTCCAGCGCCGAAACAACCAATGCCTGCCGGATTGTTTTTTCGCCGGAAACCTGGGCGAAGTCCCGCACCCGGCGTAAAAGACGGTTGGCGATCCTGGGGGTCCCCCGGCTGCGCCGGGCGATCTCTCCGGAAGCCCCGTCGTCAATGACAACTTTGAGAATTCCGGCGGAGCGCCGCACGATGGCCGCCAGGTTGTCCGACGGATAATAATCCAGGCGCAGATTGATGCCGAACCGGGACCGCAGGGGCGCGGTTAAAAGGCCGGCGCGGGTGGTGGCGCCGAGCAGGGTAAACGGTTCCAGGGTCAGACGGATGGAATTGGCGCGGGGACCATCCCCGGTCATAATGTCTATGTGGAAGTCCTCCATCGCGCCGTACAGGTATTCTTCCACGGTATGGTTAAGCCGGTGTATTTCGTCAATAAAGATTACGTCGGATCGGCTAAGGTTGGTCAGCAGACCGGCCAGGTCTCCCGGGCGTTCAATCGCGGGTCCGGAAGTGGCTTTAATTTTTACGCCCATTTCCGCGGCGATAATATGCGCCAGTGTTGTTTTACCCAGACCCGGCGGGCCGGAAAATAACGTGTGGTCAAGCGGGTCCTTGCGTTCGGTTGCGGCCCGGATGAAAATTTTCAGATTTCGTTTCAGTTTGTCCTGGCCGATAAAATCGTCCAGGCTGGCCGGACGCAGGGCGATATCGTATTTTGTATCTTCTAGAAGAGTGTCGGGTGCGGTAAGGTCGATCCGTTTTTTTTCCATCGGGAATTAAATTAAAACTAAATATGCTTCAAGGCCTCTTTTATTAATGGCTCCAATCTTTCCAACTTTTTGGAATTCATTACATCCTGAACCGCTTTATAGGCCCTGGCGCGGGAATAGCCCAGTGTCACCAGGGCTCCGATTGCTTCTTTTTCCAGGGATGATTCCTTGCCGGAAGAGAGCGATTCCTCCAAATTAATAATCTGGTCTTTCAATTCGGTAATCAGGCGCTGGCTCAATTTTTTGCCGATGCCGGAGATGGCGCAGAGCGTTTTATCATCCCCGGAAATAATGGCATCCCGGAAGTGGGCGGCGGTTGTGCCGGAGAGGATGGTTAGCCCGAGTTTTGGGCCCACGCCAGTCACCCCCAGGAGAAGGTTGAAAAGCATCTTTTCTTCTTTGGTTGCAAAACCGCAAAGGGTGATATTTTCCGGCCGGTAACAGGGGTAAATATAAAGAAAAACCTCTTCGCCCACTTCGGGAAGATGGTCGAAGGTAGAAAGCGGTATACCCACTTCGTAACCCACGCCGGATAAATCAAGGATTACCGAGGTCGGGTTCTTAACCGCTAATTTCCCGCGCAGATAGGCGTACATTTATTTTGCTTTCTGAAGTCGGCGCTCGTACTTTTGGTGGTTGAGGTAACAAAGAGAAACGGCCAGAGCATCGGCGCTGTCTTCCGGAATCTCTTTTTTTATCCCCAAAATTCTGGCTACCAGAAAACCGACCTGGTCTTTGGTGGCGTTGCCTTTTCCGATAACCGCCATCTTTACTTCCGCCGGCGAAAAGGAAGCAATTTCAATCTCTTGCTCCAGGGCCGCAGCGAAAAGGAGACCGCGGACAATCCCAATCTTCAGGGTAGTCTGGGGATTGTTTGCAAAATAGATTTCCTCCACCGCGACCACGTCCGGCGCGTAATTTTTCAGAACCCGGCGGGCACCGGCGTATATTTCGGATAAGCGTTCCGTAAAAAGATTATCGGACCGGGGCGCAATTACCCCGAAATCCAGAACCGAAAGCGAGGGTAAATCTCTAATTATGCCAAAACCGGTTCGGTTCAATCCCGGGTCAAATCCGGCAACAATCATTCTGTTTGTAATTTTTCCAGAAGGTCATCCGAGATTTCAAAATTGGAATAAACCGTCTGTACGTCTTCGTGGTCTTCCAGGGCGTCAAGGAGGCGTAAAAGTTGTTCTGCGTCTTTGCCTTCAACCCGGATTGTTGTCTTAGGCTGCATCGTAAAAAGCGCTGTTTTTATCGTGATGCCTCCGGCCTCCAGCGATTTTCTCACTTTTTCCATATCTTCGGATCGGGTGTATACCTGGAAAAAGTCCGTTTCCGAAACAACGTCTTCCGCTCCGGATTCAATCGCCAGGTTAAATAACGCATCTTCATCCGTTCCGGCGCGGGGAATGGATATCTGACCTTTGCGTTCGAATATCCAGGAGACGCAGCCTACTTCGCCCAGGTTACCGTTATTTTTGGAAAAAACCGAACGGATTTCCGATGCGGTCCGGCGTTTGTTGTCGGTAACGACGTCAAGTTTAATAGCTACTCCGGCCGGTCCGTATCCTTCATAGGAAATTTCCTCCATCTGGTTTTCGCTGCCTTCGCCGGTTCCTTTTTGAATCGCTCTTTTGATGTTGTCGGCCGGCATATTCTCTTCTTTTGCTTTTTCAATAGCCAGACGCAGCCGGGGATTGGAATCAGGGTTGCCGCCTCCGCTGCGCGCCGCCATCATAACCTCGCGGATAAGCTTGGTAAATATCTTACCGCGCTTGGCGTCGGTTGCCGCTTTTTTATGCTTGATACTCGCCCATTTGGAATGTCCGCTCATAATTCACCTCGTGGGGGTTGTTTCGCAACCCCGTTATTCTTTTGCCGTTCCCCTGGCCGCCTCCCGTTCCTTGACGATCTTTTCCGAAATTTGATAGGGAACAAATTCGTAATGAGAAAAGTTCGCCTGGTAACTGGCTTGCCCGCTGGTCAGGGAGCGCAGCGAGGTGGCGTAATTGGCCATCTCGGCAAGAGGTATCTGGGCGGCAACCACCTGGCTTTCGCCCTCGGCCGAATCCATGTTCAGAACCCTGCCCCGGCGTCCGTTGATGTCTCCGATTATATCCCCGACATAATCTTTGGGTATGGTTACCTCTACGTTCATGACCGGTTCCAGCAAGACTGATTTTGCTTCCGCCGCCACCTTTTTCAACGCCAGGGAACCGGCGAGTTGAAAAGCGATGTCCGAGGAATCTACCGGATGAAACGTCCCGTCGTAAAGGGTAACCCGGATATCGGTCATCGGATATTGGGCCAGAACGCCCTTATTCATCGCTTCCCGGACACCCTTCTCTACCGAAGGTATGTATTGCCGGGGGATGGCTCCGCCAACGATTGCGTCCACGAATTCGAAACCTTTTCCCCTGGGAAGCGGTTCTATCTTCAGCCAGCAGTCGCCGTACTGGCCGTGGCCGCCGCTCTGTCTCTTAAACTTTCCCTGGCCGCTGGCGGACCCGGTGACGGTCTCCCGGTAGGCGATTTTGGGGATACCCTTAACCACCGATACACCGAAACGGTTGGCCAGACGGCTTACCCAGACGTCAAGCTGCAAATCGCCGATGCCGGACAAGATCGTTTCATTGGTTTCCGGGTCCCGGCTGATCTGAATGGTCGGGTCTTCTTCCAGTATCCGGTTGAAAGCCGAACCCAGCTTATCCTCGCTCCCCTTTTCCTTGGGTGATAAGGATACTGAAATAGCTGAGCCGGGGAATTCGGACGCCGGAAAAGAGTTTGTCTGGCCGACGGCAGATATTGTGTCGCCGGTACGGGTGTAATTCAACTTGGCGACTCCCAGGATATCACCCGGTTCGCCTTTTTCCGCCGGTTCCTGCTTCTTGCCCTGGATGAAAAAAAATTGGCCCAGACGTTCTTTCTCTGAGCGGTTGACATTGAATAACGTTGAATTATGCGAAAGGACGCCGGATTCAACCTTAAAGTAGGAGAGGCGGCCGACGTGAGGATCGCTGGTCGTTTTGAAGACGCGCAGAAAAAGCGGACTTGAATCGGAACGGATGCAGGTTGCTTCCCCCTGGAACGGAATGGGCGGCAGTTCCGGGTATTCCGGCAGAAAATCAACCGCGAAATCAAGAAATTCCGCCAGGCCGTCGCCTTTGGTTGCCGACCCGGCAAAAAGCGGAAATACCTGGCGGTTCGCAACCGCTTTTCGCAAGCCGGTTTTAAACTCTTCCGGAGAAAGAGCGCCTTCTTCCAGGTATTTGCCGAGCATTGCCTCGTCTGTTTCCGCGGCAACCTCTTCCAGCGCCTGCCGGTTATTAACCGGCACAATCCGGGCCTTCCATTTTTGACTTAATTTGGCTGCCAATTCTTCGGCGGCAGCCGGTTTGGCATCCGCTTTAGTCACAAAAAAGACGGTCGGCAGGTTAAGGCCGGAAACCAATTTCCAGGCATGTTCGGCGCCGACCGCCGGACCGCTGTCCGCCGGGACGGCGACAACGGCAAAATCCGCCGCCACGGCTCCGGAAATCGCTTCTCCACAAAAATCGGCGTAACCGGGCGTATCAATCAGGTTTATCCGGACGCCTTTCCAGTCCAGGTGGCCGAGGGATAAATTTACGCTGAGCTGACGTTTTACTTCTTCGGTATCAAAATCCATCAACGTATTTCCATCCGCGATGCTTCCGGCCCGGTTGACAACCCCGGCTTTTAAAAGCAGCGCTTCGATTAAAGTGGTCTTGCCGCTTTTGCCCTGCCCAAAAAAACCGATGTTCCTTATTCTGCGCATCTCTTCTCCCGAATGGTTGCGAAATAATAAAAACCGAATGGCGTTGTTCCCGAAATCCTATATTTATTTATTATAACTCAAGAAAGGAAATAACGGCAAGCGAAGGGATACATGGAGGGTGGTTGATAAAAAAATGTCCCCGGTGACGACCTACTCTCCCG
>CAZBFL010000016.1:0-11994 GCA_964491175.1 uncultured bacterium | reverse complement strand
ATCCGGGAAGGCGGCCATACCGTCGGCGCAGGCGCGGTGACGGAAGTTTTGGAATAATTCCGCTGTTAAAACGACGAAAATGAGAGAATTGATTACGATGGCGTGTCAGGAGTGCAAACGCCGTAATTACAACTTTACCAGGAACAAGAAACTCCACAAAGAAAAGATGGAGTTGAAAAAATATTGCCCAACTTGTCGCAAGCACGTTCCGCATAAAGAGATAAAGTAAAGTTAGGTCTGTAGCTCAATTGGCAGAGCAACGGATTCCAAATCCGTAGGTTGGGGGTTCGACTCCCTCCAGGCCTGCACTGTTGAGCGATATATTATGAATAAAATACTCCAGGGACTCAGGGAATACTTTAATGGAGTTAAACTGGAGTTTCGCCGGATATCCTGGCCCAAAAAGACGGTTTTAAAGCAGTTGGTCTTCTTTGTGCTGGCATTGACGGTCATGCTGGCTTTGTTTGCCGGAATCATAGACGCCGTATTCTCAAAAATAATCCAGATTTTTTTGAGTAAATTCTAAAATCTATGGCTGACTGGTATGTTCTTCACGTACGCAGCAATCACGAAAAAAAGGTAAAACGTTTTTTGGAAAACCTGCAGGCGGAATTTCCGGAAAGCGTAAAACAGATTCTTTTGCCTACGGAACAGGTGCAGGATGTCAAGGAAGGGAAGAAAGAGAGCAAGACGCAGTTTCTTATGCCCGGTTATATCATGGTAGAGGTGGAACCTTCAAAAGAGATTATCCACAGCATTCGGACATTGCCCGGCGTGCTGGATGTGCTGGGCAGCGACACCAGGCCCGACCCTCTTTCGGAAAACGAGGTGGCCAACGTTTTTTCCCTGGTGGAAGAACGAAAAGAGAAACCGGCGCCCCGGTTTGAGTTTAACAAGGGCGACCAGGTTGAAATCCGGGAAGGCCCATTCCAGAACTTTGCCGGTCTGGTGGAAGAAGTGTTTGCCGACAAGGAAAAACTCAAGGTAAGCGTTTTTATTTTCGGTCGTTCCACTACGGTTGAGCTGGATATGTGGCAGGTTGAAAAGGTGTAACCACTGACTATGGCAAAAAAAATAAAAACGGTTGTCAAATTGCAGCTCCCGGCCGGCCAGGCCACGCCGGCGCCGCCGGTTGGAACCGCCCTGGGTCCGCACGGGGTTAATATCATGGAGTTCTGCAAATCTTATAATGAAGCAACCCGCGGCAAGGAAGGGACCATCTTTCCGGCAATTATCACTATTTATGAAGACCGGTCTTTTACTTATAAGATAAAGACCCCTCCGGCGTCAGACCTTTTGAAAAAGGCCGCCGGCCTGGCGAAAGGCAGCGGCACGGCCGGAAAAGAAGTGGTCGGCAGCGTTACCCGGGAGCAGGTTGCCGAAATCGCCCGGATAAAGATGGTTGATTTGAATGCCGATAAGTTGGAAGCGGCCGTCAAAATCGTCGAAGGAACGGCGCGGAGCATGGGCTTAGAAGTGAAATGACGAAAGAAGTCATTTCACCCTGAACGGATTTTGTGAAGGGTCTCATCAAATATGAAAAAGCATTCAAAACGTTATCGGGGGGCAAGCAAAGAATTGGAGCCGGAAAAGGTTTATTCCGTCGCGGAAGCGATCGCTGCCTTAAAAAAATTTAAAACGGTCAAGTTTGACGAAACCGTGGAACTCGCCTGCCGGCTCGGGGTTGACCTCAAGAAGGGCGAGTTGGTGGTGCGAGGGACTGCGGCGCTCCCTCACGGGACCGGTAAAAAAGTGCGGATACTGGCTTTGGTTAAGGAAGCTCAGACGGCAGAGGCGAAGGAAGCCGGCGCTGATTTTGCGGGTCTTGATGAATACATAACCAAAATTTCCGGGGGCTGGACCGATTTTGATGTGGCGGTTACCACCCCGGACTGCTTGAAAGATGTGGCCCGGCTGGGAAAGATTCTGGGGCCGCGCGGCTTGATGCCCAGCCCGAAAAGCGGTACGGTTACGACTGCGGTGGGACAGACCATCGGGGAATTAAAGGCCGGACGCGTGGATTTCAGGATGGACAAGGGAGGCAACGTCCACCTTCCCATCGGGAAGATATCCTTTGAAGAACAGGCGCTTTCCGAAAACCTGAAATCGGCCCTGGATGCCGTTAACGCCGCCGCGCCGGGTGCGGTTAAGGGACAATTTCTGAAGCGGGCCTATCTCAGCACCACGATGGGTCCTTCGCTGATTCTTAAGATTTAATCGCAAAACTACCCAAACAAAAAGATGAAAGCAGAGAAGATAGCCGCGGTGGATTCGTTGCGCGAAAAGATAAAAGAAGCCAAATTTATTATTTTTGTAGGTTTTTCGGGTGTAGCGGTGACTGAGATGACCGTTTTTCGGAGCGCCGTGAAAAAAGCCGAAGGCGCTTTCAAAGTAGTTAAAAACACCTTCTTCCGGCGGGCGCTGGAAGGGCTCAATCTTCCCGAGTCCGAAAATCTAATTGTCGGGCCGACCGGCATCATTCTGTTTTCCGGCAAGGACGAAGTTTCCCTGATCAAGGCGATCTATGGTTTTAACAAGGAAAAGACGGCGCCGCTGGTTTTCCGCGGCGGTTATCAAAACGGCGTGGCTGTTTCCCGGGCGCAATTGGAGCGTTTGGCAAAACTTCCCGGACGGGAGGTTATCCTCTCCCGGTTTTGCGCCGGGGTAGCGAGCCCCATCTATCAATTTCTTTTCACCCTGAAGGCGGTGCCGCAGAAATTTGCGTCTGTTCTGAAACAGGTTGCCGAAAAGGATAATTAATAAAAACTTTAAAAACAAAAAGGAGATCAAAATGGCTGAAGGAGCAAAAATGGGGAAGGAAGAATTGGTTTCAGCGATTGCCGGTCTTTCCGTGCTTGAGTTGTCCGAACTGACCAAGTTGCTGGAAGAAAAGTTCGGCGTGAGCGCGGTGATGGCGGTTCCGGCGGGCGGCGCCGTTGCGGCGGCTGCAGCCGGGGCTGCTCCGGCCGCCGCCGAGGAAAAGACGACTTTTACCGTAATTCTTTCCGACGTGGGCGCCAACAAGATTCCGGTAATTAAGGAAGTAAGGGCGATTACCAACCTGGGCCTTAAGGAATCCAAGGACCTGGTAGAGGCGGTGCCCAAACCTGTTAAAGAAGGCGCCAGCAAGGAAGAAGCAGAAGAGATTAAGAAGAAGTTAGAGGCGGTGGGTGCCAAGGTAGAATTAAAGTAGGGGCCGGCTTTACTGTGCCCGAGTGTAATAAGGTAGCGCAAACCAAAGTTTGCGCTACCTTTGTCCGTTGCCCTTTACAATGCTTTAATTCGAAAAAATTTAAAATATGAAAAAAGCTGAATCTCTTTACTGCGGCAAAGAAGAGTTTAAAGAGTTGGAAATCCCCAATCTTTTAGTTGCGCAGCTGAACTCCTACCGCGAATTTCTCCAGATGCTCCCGAAAGAGAAAAACACCGACCGGTCGTTACGGAACGACCAGGGGCTGGAGGGAGTTTTTCGGAAAAATTTTCCGATCGCCAACAGCAACGGCACGCTGAGCCTGGAATACGTATATTACCTTCTGGAACCGCCGGCCCATTCCATCGCGGAATGCAAATCGGCCGGTCTGACCTACGGCTCCGCCCTGCGCATCTGCCTGCGAATCGTCAGGCGTTCAAAGGAAACAGGCGAACTTATCCAGGTGCGGGAAACAAAACACGGGCACGAAGTATTTTTAGGCACGATACCGTTGATGACCGAACGCGGGACATTTATCATCAACGGCGTGGAACGCGTGATCATCTCCCGGCTCCAGCGTTCGCCCGGCGTTTACTTTAAGGAGGAAAATTCCTCCCCCCGGGAATATTCGGCGCGGATCGTTTCCAAGCGGGGCTTGTGGCTGGAGTTTCGTTCCGACGGAGGAAACATCCTTTATGCCCATCTGGGCAAAAAGAAAGTTTCAATTTCAACCTTTTTTTCGGCTCTCGGGTATAATAACAAAACGGAGTTGACCAATCTCTTTTTTCCGAAAGGAACGGCCGGCGCGGACGGTTATGAACTCTGGAAGAATACCCTGGAACGGAAACCCCTGGTCGGACAGGAAGAAGCGTTGCTGGAAATATACGGTCTTTTCCGGCCCGGAGACCCGATCAGCAAGAAAAAAGCCGGCGATTTCTTTACCCATCTTTTCTTTTTTCCCGAAACGTACGGTCTTTCCGAAGCCGGCCGCAGCCAGCTCAACAAGAAATTAAAACGTTCTTCCCGGGAACTTGTCCTGGAAAAGGAAGATATTATCGGTACCCTGTCTTATCTTTTCGGACTATACCAAAACCAGGATACTGCGTCCGGCGAGTCCGGCGACCTTGACGTGAAAGAGGGGGAAGGTAAATCCGAGCCGGACAATGCGCAGACGGTCTATTCGGTAGACGACATTGATCATCTGGGCAACAAGCGGGTGCGGATGGTCGGAGAATTGGTTGCCGAGCAAGTGGAAATCGGTTTGTCCCGGTTGTCCCGGCTGGTCCAGGACCGTCTTAATTTTTCCAAGACAGAGGAAGTGACCCCGCAGGAATTGGTGAACAGCCGTAATTTTTCCTCGGCCATCAAAGACTTTTTTGCCCGCAGTCCCTATTCGCAGTTAGTGGACCAGACCAACCCGCTTGCGGAACTCACGCATAAAAGGCGCCTGACCGCCATCGGCGAAGGGGTCTTCTCCGAACGCAAACGCATCGGATTTGAAGTGCGCGATGTTCATTACACCCATTACGGCCGCATCTGCCCGATCGAAACTCCGGAAGGCGGCAACATCGGCATTCTTACTTCGCTGGCCACCTATGCCCGGGTGGATGAACTCGGTTTCCTGCGTTCCCCTTACCGGGTTGTAAAAAAAGGGGCAGTGACGGATGAGATTAAATATCTTTCGGCTGACGAAGAGGATAATTACCGCATCGCCCCGGCCAGCACTCAACTGGATAAAGCCGGCAAGATTATCGAAAAAGAGGTGCTGGTCCGTTACCGCGGCATCTTCCCCAAGTTCCCGGCGGAAAAAATTGATTTTATCGATGTTTCCGCCCGCCAGGTGGTAAGTGTGTCCACTTCCCTGATTCCTTTTCTGGAGCACGACGACGCCAACCGCGCCCTGATGGGTTCCAATATGCAGCGCCAGGCGCTTCCGTTGTTAAGGCCGTCTTCGCCCCTGGTCAGGACCGGCATCGAAAGCGTGGTGGTTCGGGATTCCGGCGTGATTGTCAAGGCCGAAGAAGACGGTGTGGTTACTTACGTGGATGGTTCCAGGATTGTGGTTTCCGCCGAAAAAAACCGGCCGGAAGAACTTGAAACCGAAAAGACATACAAACTTTTAAAATTTCAGCACCTTAACAAGGATACCGTTTTTAACCAGCGGCCGTTGGTGCGGGTAGGCCAAAAGATAAAGAAGGGCGACCTGATTTCCGATGGTCCGGCGGTGGATGCGAGCGGTCATCTGGCGCTCGGCCAGAACGTTTTGGTGGCTTTTCTGCCCTGGCGCGGCTACAACTTCGAAGACGCGATCGTGCTCAGCGAACGACTGGTTAAAGACGACACGTTTACCTCCATCCACATCAAGGAGTTTGAAGCGGAGGCGCGCGAAACGGAATTAGGCGTGGAGGAGATTACCCGGGATATCCCCAACGTCGGAGAAGAGACTTTGGCCAACCTGGACGAAGAGGGTATTATCCGTGTCGGCGCCCACATAAAACCTAACGATATCCTCGTAGGCAAGGTCACGCCCAGAAGCGAAACCGAACTGACCCCGGAAGAGCGTCTGCTGCGCGTAATCTTCGGAGAGAAAGCCAGGGAAGTCGACAATACATCGCTTTACGCTCCGCCGGGTATTTCCGGAATCGTGGTGGATGTCCGCAAGTTTGAACGGGTTTCCGACAAAGAGAAATCAACGGAAAAGGAAAGCCGCCGGCAGGCGATGATTGGCGAGGCGGAGAAGCGCCGCAAGGACCTTATCGACCAGCTCCAGAAGCAAGCCGCCCGGCGCGTGAAGGAAATTTTACCGCAGCAGAGAATCAAGGAAAAACTCTCGCTTTCCGTTCTTTCGTCTCTAAAAACGTCTAATCCGGAAAAGCAAAAAGCACTGAATTCTCTTTACGAGAAGTTTGAAAAACGCCTGGAAGAGATCAAAAAAGAAGCCCGGCGCGAAATTCAGCACATCAGGCAGGGCGATGAATTGGGTGCCGACGTGGTCCGGAAGGTCGTGGTACAAATCGCGATCAAAAAACCGGTTTCCGTCGGAGACAAGATGTCCGGGCGGCACGGAAACAAGGGCGTAATCGCCCGTATCGTTCCCGAGGAGGATATGCCGTTTTTGCCGGACGGGACACCGGTTGACGTGGTTCTCAATCCTTTGGGCGTTCCTTCCCGGATGAACGTGGGACAGATTTTGGAAACCCATCTGGGCTGGGCAGCTAAAGCACTCGGTCTTTCGGTGGAGACCCCTATTTTTAACAGCGCCAGCGAAGAGCAGATTAGCGGGCTGCTCCGGAAAGCCGGCCTGCCGGAAGACGGCAAGATTCAACTTTACGACGGTGTAACCGGGAGCCCTTTTGACGTAAAAAGTACCTGTGGTTATATTTACATGATGAAGCTTTACCACCTGGCGGACGACAAGATTCACGCCCGCAGCGTCGGTTCGTATTCCCTGGTAACTCAGCAGCCTTTGGGCGGCCGGGCTCAGTTCGGCGGTCAGCGTTTCGGGGAAATGGAAGTCTGGGCCCTGGAAGGATACGGCGCCAGTAATATCCTGCAGGAAATCCTGACGGTAAAGAGCGATGACATTCAGGGCCGGAAGAAAGTTTACGAGAATGTCGTCAAGGACCGGGATTTTGATTACTACCAATCCCCGGAGTCATTCAACGTTTTGATGAGTGAATTGCGGGGCCTGGGTTTTGACATTAAACTGGTTAAAAAGCCCGGAGAAAAGGAAGCGGTATCCATTTCCCTGGCTTCGCCGGAGGTGGTGAAGTCTTCTTCGCACGGTGAAGTCAAGAAGCCGGAGACGATAAATTACCGCACGTTTAAAGCCGAAAAAGACGGCCTTTTCTGCGAAAAGATTTTTGGTCCGGTTAAGGACTGGGAATGCGCCTGCGGCAAGTACAAGAAGGTTAAATACCGCGGCATCGTCTGCGACCGGTGCGGCGTGGAAGTGACCACTTCCGACGTGCGGCGCACCCGGGCGGGCCACATCTCGCTGGCGGCCAGCGTCAGTTACGTCTGGATATTTAAATCCGTTTCCAACTGGATGGGCACCCTGCTGGATATGTCCCAGAACCACCTGGAACTGGTTCTCTATTTTGAGCGATACCTGGTTCTGGACCCGGCCGACAGCCCGTACAAGGTGAAGGACCTGGTTACCGAAAAGGAATACCGCGATGCGCTGGTTAAATTTCCGAAACTGAAGGCGGAAATCGGCGCGCTAGCCATCAGGGAATTACTGAAAGTCATTAATCTGGAGAAAGAAAAAAATCTCCTGCAGAAAGAACTGTCCAAAGTTCGTTCCGGTCAGGGACAACGTCGGGCAATCATCAAGAAACTGAAGATTGTCGACGGCCTGCTGCGCACCAACACCAGACCGGAGTGGATGATTACCGATGTTATTCCGGTTATTCCGCCTGACTTGCGGCCGCTGCTTCCCCTGAAAGGCGGCCGGTTTGCCACTTCCGACCTTAACGACCTCTATCAGCGCATCATCAACCGGAATAACCGTCTTAAACGTTTGTTGAAACTGCACGCGCCCGATATTATCATCCGCAACGAAAAACGGATGCTCCAGGAGTCGGTTGACGCCCTCTTTGACAACGGCCGACACGGACCGCAGGTTCTGGGCCGGAACAGCCGCCCCCTGAAATCGCTGGCCGATACGCTGCGCGGCAAACAGGGACGCTTCCGCCAGAATTTGCTCGGTAAACGGGTTGATTATTCCGGCCGGGCGGTGATTGTCGTTGGCCCGGACTTAAAGTTGAACGAATGCGGGCTGCCCAAACATATGGCCCTGGAGTTGTTTGCGCCTTTCATCTTAAGGGAATTAAGGCGCCGGGAATACGTGCACACCATCAGCAGCGCCAAGCGGGCCCTGGAACGGAACGACCCGGAAGTCTGGGAAATCTTGGAAGACGTGACCCGCAGCCACCCGGTTCTCCTTAACCGGCAGCCGACTTTGCACCGGTTGAGCATCCAGGCTTTTTACCCGCGCCTGATTGAAGAGAACGTCATCAAACTTCACCCGCTGGTTTGCACCGCTTTCAATGCGGATTTTGACGGTGACCAGATGGCCGTCCACGTGCCGCTTTCCGTGGAAGCCCAGATGGAAGCTCACCTGATACTGAACGCTTCGGCGCATATCTTTGCTCCGTCCAGCGGCCGGCCCATCATCAACCTGAGCCGGGAAGCGCTCCTGGGCTGTTATTACCTGACTCTCAAAAACAATACCCTTTCTCCGGAAGAGGGGAGGTTTACCGTTTACGCCGGCGCCGACGAGGTTCTAAGGAAATTGGACGCCGAATATCTCTCTTATCATCAGCCGGTCCGGGTGCGGGTACACGGGAAGATTATCGAAACTACGCCGGGCCGCGTCCTTTTCAACGAACTTTTGCCCGGCGGCATGGATTATCATGACAACCTGGTGGACGGCAAGGTCCTGGGCCGGATGATCAAGGAAATCTACAACCGTTTTGGTTACGAAAAAACCGCCCGGTTCCTGGACCGGGCAAAGGATGTCGGTTTTCAGATCGCCACCCGTTCCGGCCTGACCATCGGTATTCGCGACCTGATGGTCCCGAAGAACAAGAAAGAACTGGTGGAAGCTACCGCCAAAGACGTGCATCGGGTTGAGAGTGATTACCGCAAAGGCGTCATTACCGAAGGCGAACGCTACCATAAGGTTGTCGACACCTGGACTTCCTGCACCAGCCGTTTGAGCGAGCATCTTTTCGTATTGCTGAAGAACGATTTGGAAAACAGATTCGCGGTCAACCCCATCTATTTGATGGTTCAGTCCGGGGCCCGCGGCAACAAGCAGCAGGTGACCCAGTTGATGGCCATGCGCGGTTTGATGACCAGGCCGACCAAGAAGATTACCGGCGGCATCGGAGAGATTATTGAATCGCCGGTTATCGCCAACTTCCGGGAAGGCCTTACGGTCATGGAATATTTTATCTCTACCCACGGCGGCCGCAAAGGATTGGTTGATACCGCTCTTAAAACTTCCAACGCCGGCTATCTCTCGCGGCGCCTGGTCGATGTTTCTCAGGACATGGTGATATCCACCGATGACTGTCAGACCAATTCCGGCGTTATGGTTACCCCGGTCTGGGACGGAGAAAGGTTGATGGTTCCTCTCGGCGACCGCATCATCGGCCGGGTGGCGGTTGACCGGATTGTGGATATTGTCAACGACGAAGTAATTGTGGAGAGCAATGAATTGATAAGCGAAGCCATTGCCGCCCGGATTGAGGAAATGGGCATCGAAAAGATCCGGATTCGTTCGGTTTTGACCTGTAAAGCCGAACGGGGACTCTGCCAGAAATGCTACGGCTGGAACCTTACCACCGGCAAGATGGTTGAAGTAGGAGAAGCGGTGGGCATCGTGGCCGCCCAGTCCATCGGCGAACCCGGCACCCAGCTTACCCTGCGCACTTTCCATATCGGCGGAACGGCCAGCCGGATTGTGGGTGAAACGGAGATAAAAGTTCGTCAGCAGAAAGACAGCAAGCAGAAGAAAGAAACGGTTCAGTATACTGTTAAATTCCAGGGTTTGACATCGGCGGTTAACCGGCTCGGTCAGACGGTGGTTTTAAACCGGGGAGCAAAACTGGCGCTGATTGACGAACGCGGCCGGGAAGTGGAGCATTATCTGGCCCAGGTCGGCGACGTCCTGAAGGTTAAAGACGGAGACGTTGTTCATTCTAAAACCCGGGAAAAAGAAGCGACTTCTCTCTTGAAGCGCGACCCGTATATGCTGCCCATCGTGGCCCAAAAATCAGGCGTGGCCGGCTACGAAGGCCTTAAACTCGGCGTTACTTTTAAAGAAGAGGTGGATGAAGTTTCCAAACACTCCCACAAAATTATCATCAGCCACAAAGAAGACATTGCGCCGGTGGTTGTGATCAAGGATTCCGCCGGTAACAAGGTGGACTCGCATTATTTGCCGGTGGATACGCACCCGATGGTGGAGGAAGGTCAGAAAGTGCTTGCCGGCGACAACCTGGCGCGCATTCCGCGCCGGCTGACCGGCCGCGTCCAGGATATTACCGGCGGCCTGCCCCGGATTGCCGAACTTTTTGAAGCGCGGAAACCCAAAAATCCGGCCATTCTTTCGGAGATAGACGGAAAAATATCCACCGAAATAAACGAGAAGAACCAGCGGGTGGTCAAAATTTCCAGCGTCGTTTCCGACCTGACCAAGAGCGAAGTGATTCCTTTCGACAAGCACCTTCTGGTCAGCGACGGTTCTTATGTCCAGGTCGGGGAAAAACTGACCGAAGGCGCGGTGGATCTTGACGAACTTCTGCGCATCGGTGGCGAACATAAAGTTCATGAATATCTGCTGAATGAAATCCAGTCGGTTTACCGTCTGGAAGGCGTCGTTCTGAACGACAAGCATGTTGAAATCATCATTCGTCAGATGCTTTCCCGGGTGCGTATTGAAAAACCCGGAGACACTCTTTTTCTGGAAGGCGAAGCCATCAGCCGCGTACGCGCCGCCCGGGAGAACGAGCGGATTGAAACCGAAGGCGGACAGCAGGCCACGCTCCAGCCTTTGGTTATGGGTATTACGCGGGTGGCCCTGGCGAGCGAAAGTTTTATTTCTGCCGCTTCATTCCAGGAGACACTGCACGTTCTGACCGACGCGGCTTTGATGGGGATGGATGACCCGCTCTTGGGAATCAAGGAAAACGTGATTCTGGGACGGCTGATTCCGGCCGGCACCGGCTTCTTTCTCAGAACGGTCAGGGAGAACCGGATAAAGGATAAAGAAGCGGAACCGATGAACGGTGATTCCGGGGACAAGAAGTATCCGGCCGCTAAAAACAAGAAACCAAGAAACGTATTGGATGCTGTTGATTAGCAGTTTATGGTAGGACAGGCGTCCCGCCTGTCGAAATGTAATAAAACATAAGGAGCCGTTAATATGCCGACCATCAACCAGTTAGTCAGAGGAATGCGAAAGAAACGTTCCAGCCGCTCTAAAGCGCGGGCGCTGGAAGGAAACCCGTTTTTACGCGGGGTATGCCTTTACGTAAAGACGATGACGCCCAAAAAGCCCAACTCGGCGCTGCGGAAGATTGCCAAGGTACGCCTCTCAAATAAAGAAGAAGTCATCGCTTATATCCCGGGCGTCGGACATAATCTCCAGGAACACTCAATCGTGCTGGTTAGAGGCGGCCGCGTTAAGGATTTGCCCGGCGTCAGGTATCACCTGGTGCGCGGGGTTTATGATGCCGTAGGCGTATCAGGACGTCGGACCAGCCGAAGCCGTTACGGCGCCAAGGCGCCCAAACAAACAAAGGTGGAGTAACCCATGGGAAGACGCAGAAAGGCAAGCAAAAGAGAGATGTTGCCGGACCGGAAATACAACAGTCTGGAAATTTCCCGGTTTGTTAATTTAATGATGTATGACGGCAAGAAGAACACTACCCGCGCCAGTTTTTATCAGACGATGGATATCATTGCCGAGAAGACCAAGGAAAATCCGGTCGCCGTTTTGAAAAAGGCGTTGGATAATGCCCGTCCCAGGGTCGAGGTGCGCAGCCGGCGAATCGGCGGCGCCACCTACCAGGTGCCGATGGAGGTTCCCTCGGCCCGCTCCATGTCTCTGGCTATCCGCTGGATGCTGGAGATAATCCGCAAGCGCAAGGGAAAACCGATGGCTGAGAAACTCGCGGGGGAACTGCTGGACGCTTATAAAGGCGAAGGCGAGACCATCAAGCGCCGGGATGAGATTCACCGCATGGCCGAATCCAACCGGGCGTTTGCGCATTACCGGTGGTAGCGCTCGG
>CAZBFL010000015.1:10232-12057 GCA_964491175.1 uncultured bacterium | reverse complement strand
TGGTTCTTGGCCCCGCCCATCGCCTGGAACCTCTTGTTGGTCCTGGCGCACTTTTCGGCAACCTGTCGGGCAACCGGGGTGCTACCCACGAAAGAGATGCCTTTTACCAGGGGACTGTCCATCAGGGCGTTAGCCACCGTCTTATCGCCGTTGACCAGGTTGAAGACGCCGGCAGGCAAACCCACCTGGTCGATGTATTTGGTAATCATCTGCATGGTGCCGGGCACCTGTTTGGATGCCTTCATCACGTAGGTATTGCCGGTGGCGATGGCGTAGGGAATAAACCAGAAAGGGACCATCGCCGGAAAGTTGAAGGGCGCAATCATTCCGAAGACACCCAGGGGAAGACGAAGGACCTCCCCGTCAATGTCAAAGGAGGAACCGATGAGTTTATCTCCCTGCTGGAGGACCGGCATGCCGCAGGCGACTTCCACGTTTTCAAAGACGCGTTTCATCTCAGCCCTGGCGTCCGGCAGGGATTTGCCTATCTCTTCCACCAGGGTCCGGGATATCTCTTCTTCTTTGCCGCGCAGAATATGCAGCAACTCGTATAGGTAGAGCACGCGGCGGGCAACCGGAGTCTGGCTCCAGGCCGGAAAGGCCGCCTGGGCCGCTTCTATCGCCCGGCTTGTCTCTGCCTCGGTGGAGAGAGGAACCTGAGCGATGACCTCTCCGGTGCTGGGATTATCCACGGGAAGATAACCGGTATTTTTTGCCTCTGACCACTGATATAATTTTTAATCTTTAACATAACCACCTCGTTTGCTGTCGTTTCGAGGAACGTTTTGTGTGACGTGCGCGCGGCACAGACAGGCGGGACGCCTGTCCTACCGAAGGGCTCGCAATGACCATTGTTATTTGAAGTTCTCCTGTTCGTACGCGACAATCTTTGCAAAACCGTCCGCCTGGACCTTGCGGCGTTCCTCGCTCATACCTTGTCCTATCTTTGCTTCCAGGTAGGCGTCCACGATGTCAAAGGCCTGCAGTTTTCCCACTATCCAGGCGCCGAGACACAGGATGTTGGCACGGTTGATTACGTAATGAAGCCGGGCGGTGGTGGCCGATTCGGCCACCCCGGCGTAGATACCCTTGAACTTATTGGCGCAGAGGCAGACGCCCATTCCGGTTCCGCACATCAGAATTCCTCTTTCCGCTTCGCCGGCCAGGACCGCTTTTGCCACCCTGGGCGCGATATTGTAAAAGAAATCCGGCTTATCCGGCCTCTGCATACCGAGGTCAACAACCTGGTGCCTTTTTTTCTTTAAGTGTTCTTTTACCAACTGCATTAAATCAAAAGAGCAGACTTCGGATGCCACGGCAATCTTCATTTTCCCCCCTTCCCTACACCCCTCCCACCAGGGGAGGGGAAATGTGGATGTTTTATAAAATCCTTGGCGCAAGTGACGATATTCTCAGTGTTCATACCGTACTTGGAAAAGAAGGCTTCGTCATCTCCGGATTCGCCGAAACTGTCCCGCACCCCAAGTCTTTGAAGGTAACAGGGCGCCTGTGCGGTCAGAATTTCGGCCACCGCGCTGCCCAGTCCGCCGATAATTCCGTGGTTCTCAACGGTGATAATGCGGCCGGTTTCATTAGAGGCTTTGATTATCATCGCCTCGTCAATTGGTTTCAGGGTCGGCATGTGGACTACCCGGGCCGAAATGCCCTCTTCTTCCAATATTGAGGAGGCTTTAAGCGCTTTGGCGGTCATCATCCCGGTGGAGATGATGACAATATCTTTTCCTTCTTTAAGAGTAAATGATTTGCCGATTTTGAAATCGTGGTCTTTCGGGAAAATGGTCGGCACCGGACAGCGTACGGTTCT
>CAZBFL010000015.1:3260-10132 GCA_964491175.1 uncultured bacterium | reverse complement strand
GCAAAGACCGCAAAGGTGGATACGAAGGGAATAAGACCGGTGGTCGCCATTCCGGCGGCGATTCCCATCATATTCTGTTCGGCAACACCTATCTGATAAAAACGTTCCGGAAACTCTTTTTGGAAGCGGATTGACTGGGTTGAAGAACCGACGTCGCCATCCAGGACCACGACCTTATTATTTACCCGGCCCAACTCTACCAGGGCGTCACCGAAGGCTTTCCGCATCTCTACCGTTTCTTCTTTATTCATTCTTCTGTTTCCAGTTCGGCCAGGGCCTTTTTTAATTCTTCCGGATTGGGAGCTTTAGCGTGCCATTCCACCTTATCGGCGATGAATGATATGCCGCAGCCCTTGATTGTGTGCGCCAGGATGATAACCGGACGGGTTTTTGACAGTCTTTTTGCCCTGTCAATTGTTTCGGCCAGTTCCGCCACCTTATGTCCGTCACACTCCAGCGTTTCCCAGCCGAACGACCGCCACTTTGGGGTCAGGGGTTCCGGATTGAGGACCTCGGCGGTCCGACCGGTCAACTGGAGTTTGTTGTAATCCACGATTGCTATCAGGCGACGGATTTGGTGAAAACCGGCGTACATCGCCGCTTCCCAGACCTGGCCTTCCTGAAGTTCGCCGTCGCCCAGGATAACATAGACGTAAAAATTTTTTCCCTGCGCCTTTCCGCCAAGCGCCATGCCGATTCCGGCGGAAAGGCCCTGGCCCAGAGACCCGCTGGAAATATCAACCCCGGGTGTTTTGAGCATGTCCGGGTGGCCCTGAAGCATCCCGTCAATACGGTCAAACTCCTTCAGTTTTTCGTGGGGGAAGAAACCTTTTTCCGCCAGGGCGCAGTACCAGGCCGGAGAAGAGTGCCCCTTGGAAAGGATGCAGCGGTCCCGGTCCGGCCGTCCGGTTTTTTCGGATTGACGTTCATGGCGTGGAAATAAAGGACGGTCATTATCTCAACCACAGAACAGGAACCGCCGGTATGGCCGGCGCCGGCATGACCGATGGTCTCTATAACCAGACGGCGAATCCTTCTCGCCCCCTCCTGCAGTTTTTTTAAATCCGCATTCAGAATGTTTGAATTCTGCATAATCAATTACCGCTGTATTCTGTGCTTATCCTTCGGGCGGTTTCCTTTACGCCTTCAATGAAAGCCTCTTCCTTTCTTTTGTCAGCACGGAAGACCGGGAAAGATATGCCCACGCCGGCAATTCCCCGGCCCGCAGAATTTTTGATGGGAGCGGCGACGCACATAACTCCTTGCTGATATTCTTCCCGGTCAAAAGCACAGCCCCGTTCTTTTACAATCCTCAATTCCGCTTCCAATTTTTTCAAAGAGATGATCGTGTTGCCGGTGTATTGTTTGAGTCGTTTTGCCAGCAATTTTTTTTGTTCGGCGGCCGGCAGGTTTGCCAGGATAGTCTTGCCCACGGCCGTGCAGTGCAACGGGTTATTTTCGCCTATCGGTGAGCAGATGCGCATATTGCTGGAACTCTCAAAACTCTCAATGCAAACAGCGTTCTTGCCCTCCAGTATCACAAGATGGGTGGTTTCGCCTGTGCTGTCTTTCAGTTTTTGCAGATGAGGGCGGGCAATCTTCTTTAAACTCTGGTTTTCCAGCATCCTGCCGGCCAGGCTGAGGATTTTGTATCCCACCCGGTACTTTTCGGTTTCCGGGTTCTGCCGGATATAACCCTCTTTTTTAAGGGCGTTGAGAATTCTGTGCACGGTGCTGCCCGGAAGATTAATTCTCTTCGCTAACTCCAACACTCCAAAGCCCTCCTCTTTTTCCGGAAGGACTTCCAAAATATTCAGACACCTGGTAATTACCTGAACCATTTTTTATCTAATTCCACAATGTGGTATTTTATTCCATTAAATATTTTAAACAAAAAAATTTTTACTGTCAAATCAAGTTCGATAATCAGTCGGTAGGTTTATTGAAAGCCGCGGCAATCTCAAAATAATATCAGGGCTTTGGCGGGGGAGAGGATGGGGATGCCCCTGAACTCCTTCCACGGTTGCAGGTGTTTCAGGTCGCCGGTAATGATATAATACGCGTCGGCGGCGATGGCGCATTCCAGAATCCTGTTATCCGGCGGGTCTTTTTTAATCAGGTTTATTTTTTCCTTCGGTTGAACGAGAAAAGATATTTCCCGAATAGATTTAATAATTTCCTTTACATCCTTTTCCGGCAGTTCAAATTTTTCCCTCAATACACCTTCAAGTTCAACGCAAATTTCCTTGGAAATAGCCAGTTTCACATAACCATCCCTGACCAATTTCAGTATTTCATCAGGTGGACCGCCGGGAAAGAGGAGCGCCGAAATCAAGACGTTGGTGTCGCAGACGATAATCAAGTTTTACTCCCCCGATACTGGTGTACCAGGCGGTCAACGTCCTGTTCGGAAGAGATTCCAAGGGCCCGCGCTTTAAGCGCCGTTTTTCTCTGGAGGTTCCGCCATTTTTTTTCCTGTACGTAGTTTGTTACGGCGTCTCTGACTAATTGGCTCCTGGTCTTCCTTTCTTCTTTGGCAAGATACTGTATTTCCTCCACCATTTCCTTCGGGAAAGTGAATGACAACGGTTCCATAGTCTTCATATTTCTGCCTCCGAATAATATTTTATCATATTAATATTATTTGTCAAATTATAGCGGCGGTTATTCGTGTTTTAAAATCAGGGTGGCCAGGGGCGGCAGGGTTAAGGCGAGGGAGAAAGGCCGGCCGTGACAAGGAACATCCTGACTCTTCAGGCCGCCGCCGTTGCCCAGGTTGCTGCCGCCGTAGTATTCGGAATCGCTGTTGAAGAGTTCCCGGTAAAAACCGTTTTGGCGGACGCCGACGCGATAGTTAAAACGGGGTACCGGCGTAAAATTGCAGACCACTAACAGGGAATCTTTCCGGTCCTGTCCGTAGCGCTGGTAGGAGATGACGCTTCCTTCCGCATCGTTGAAATCAATCCACTCAAATCCGGCCGGATTTGAATCCAACTGGTAAAGCGGCGGATGGTCCCGGTAAAAGAGGTTCAAGTCCCGGACAAACCGCTGTAATTTTAAATGCGGCTCGTACTGCAGAAGATGCCAGTCTATGCTCGAAAAGGAATCCCATTCCCGCCATTGACCTATTTCCGCGCCCATGAAAAGCAGTTTTTTGCCCGGGTGGGTATACATATAACCCAACAGGAGGCGCAGGTTGGCGAATTTTTGCCAGTCATCCCCCGGCATCTTGGCCAGGAGCGAGGCCTTGCCGTGTACGACCTCGTCGTGCGAAAGCGGCAGGATGAAGTTTTCGTTAAACGCGTAAAGCAGGGCAAAGGTCAGGTTCTGCTGGTGGAATTTACGGTAGACGGCGTCCCGGGAAATATAGTAGAGCGAATCGTGCATCCAGCCCATATTCCACTTATACCCGAAACCCAGGCCGCCGGCGTAAGTGGGCCGGGAGACCATCGGCCAGGATGTGGACTCTTCCGCCACGGTGAAGACGTCCGGGTGATAGCCGTAAACGACCTGGTTAAGTCTTTTTAAAAAGGCGATCGCTTCCAGGTTTTCGTTTCCGCCGAACCGGTTGGGAATCCAT
Source organism: uncultured bacterium (assembly GCA_964491175.1). GTDB lineage: Bacteria > Ratteibacteria > UBA8468 > MWAK01 > MWAK01 > JAHJUB01. The sequence goes on along the minus strand of CAZBFL010000015.1, from coordinate 6,552 downwards.
TCGTCCGGATTTTTAGAATAATCCAGGTAAAGCATGGAAGCGACCGCATCCACCCGCAGGCCGTCAATATGGTACTTGTCCAGCCAGAATAAAGCGCTGTTAATCAGGAAGTTGGCAACCTCGTAGCGGCCGTAATTGAAGATGAGCGTTCCCCAGTCTTTATGCTCGGCTTGTTTGGGGTGCGTGTGTTCGTATAAGGCGGTTCCATCAAACCAGGCGAGGCTGTGGCCGTCTTTCGGGAAGTGGGCCGGGACCCAGTCGGCGATGACGCCGATGCCGTTTTGATGCAGGTGGTCAATCAGGTAAGCGAAATCATCCGGCGTTCCGAACCGGCTGGTCGGCGCAAAGTAGCCGGTTGTCTGATAACCCCAGGATTCATCAAGCGGATGTTCGGTGAACGGCATAAATTCCACGTGGGAAAAACCCATCTGCAATACGTATTCGGCCAGTTTGGGCGCCAATTCCCGGTAACCAAGCGAAGTGTTTTCCTTTCCGCGCATCCAGGAACCCAGGTGGATTTCGTAGATGTTTAACGGCGCGGCCAGGTGTTGTTTTTCTTTCCGGGTCTGCATCCAATCGCGGTCCTGCCAGGCATACCGATTGATGTTCCAGACGATTGAGGCGGTCTTCGGTCTGACCTCCGAGTAGAAAGCATAGGGGTCTGCTTTTAACAGAAGTTCGCCTCGCCTGGTTCTGATTTCATATTTATAGAGGGTTCCTTCCGTTATGCCCGGCACGAAGGTTTCCCGGATTCCGGAAGAACCGACCGGACTCATCGGGTTTTTCCGGCCGTCCCAGCGATTGAAGTCGCCGACCACGCTCACGTTGTCTGCATTGGGAGCCCAGACGGCAAAGGAGACGCCGGTTTTTCCGTCTGCAGTCTTCAGGTGGCTTCCCAACTTTTCGTAGGCCCGGTAGAGGGTGCCTTCCGAAAAGAGGTATAAATCAAATTCACTCATTTTACCCATCGTTTTTCATTTAAAATTCCACTCCATCTTTTTAATTTCTTCGTATTTTTCCGGTATGGATTTGAAATCATTATCCACCGGGAAAAAGACCATGAAAACGTCGGCCGATTCACCTTTTTTCAGTTTCTTCTTAGGCGGCACCGTGTTTATGAAAATAAAATCCTCACCTTTTCCCAGCATGGCCGGGCAGATTAAACTGATGCCGTAACCCTTGCCGCCGTGAAGATAAAGCCACTTGGCGTAACCGATCTTGTTCTTTTTAAGTTTACCGGCAGGCTCCAGGCGGAAGGTCTGTTCCTTCCCGCCCTTATCGGGAACCGTGTAATATTTGAAAGGGTCTTCCTCGTTGGCGGCGCATACTCCCCAGTTTATGCCGCAATCATGAACGCCGCCGCCCAGTTAGACAAACCTGGATGTAAGAGCCATGAGCGTATGACCCTTTCTTACTTCGGCGTAAAGTTCGAGCCGGTAATTGGGGTTGATGTCGCTCTCGACTTTATTGTTGCCGAGCAAGAACGTTGTCTTAACCAGTTTCCGTTGCGGGTCATCTACGCTGAGTTCGACTTTTTCCGGTTTCTTAATGAGAAGTTCCTGGTTGGTGGTGAAGTCTTTGGCGGAAAAGTAGAGCAGACTCCTTGGCAAAGCAATGCCGTCTGCCCGGATGACGTACATCGCCCCATTGGCGAAAAAGACAGCGTCGTCCTTGGTAGTTTTGACAAATATCCTCTCTTTTGCCGGCGATGTCTCTTCTTTTAGCGCGTCACCGGAACATACGCCTGGCATAAAAACAAACAAGACAGCCAATACAGCCAGCATCTTTTTCATATTACCTCCCGTGTATCATATTTTACTCCGATATATGAAAATTGACAAAACAGCACTGAAAATAGTATATTTTAAAGGTATCTCTGCCGTTTTTTTGCAGAAAGTTAACTGATGAGAATGAGATTGATAACGGTCTTGATCTGGCTGTTGGTGGTAATTATTTACCTGCCCGGGTTTTTAAAGATGAACCATTTGAGCGTCACCCTGCGTTCTTACCGGCAACGGGAAGTTCAACTCTCCGAGCAAAACCAGCGGTTGAGGGAAGAGATAACGGCATTGAAGACAAATCCTTTCCTGACAGAAAAGTTGGCCCGGCGGGAGTTGGGCTTGATTCGGGAAGGAGAATGGGTTATCAAAAAGGCGGATTCCAAAAAAAATGGCCACGACGATTGAACGTTTGCGGGACTTGCAAAATTCTGACCTGACAATTTATCGCCTGAAGAAACGACTGGCCGAAATTCCGGTTGAAACCGGAAGACTGAACGATAAGTTTAAACAGGAAACGGAAGATTTATTTGTCCTGGAGCAAGAAGTTAAAAAAGAAGAAGTCACTTTGAGGGAAACGGAGTCGGAGATAAGCGGACTGGAAGAAGAGATAAAGAAGGCGCAGCGGAACCTGATGAACGTCAAGACCAACCGGGAATATACCGCGTTGACGTCCGAAATTGACGGTTTCAAAAAAAAGATTTCCAACCTGGAAGAACACGCGCTTCTGCTGATGGATAAGGTAGCCCGGGCTAAAAAGACACGCAAGGAGGAAGAGAAACGCCTGGAGAAGGAAAAAGGCGCGCTGGATGAAAAATTAAGTGAGTTGGCCCGGGAAGAAGCGTCAATGCGGGCGGACCTTTCCGAAGAGGAAAAACGGCGGCCGGTTCTTGCCGGAGCGATTCCCAAGGAGATATTGGCCGCCTACGAACGGGTTTTAAAAGCAAAAGCGAATCGCAAGGCCCTGGTCGGGGTAAAAGACAATATCTGTACCGGATGTCAGACGCGGCTGCCCACCGGCACGCTCGACCAGCTGCACAAAGGGGCGGACCTGGTTTTCTGTGAAGGATGCAACCGGCTGCTCTATTTGGAATAACGCGTATTATGAAACTAACTCTCTTTATCGATGGCGCAAGCCGGGGTAACCCGGGCCGGTCTGCCATTGGAGTTGCCCTTTACGACCCGGAAGGCCAATCGCTGAAAAAGGTCGGCCTTGCAATTGGAATTACCACCAACAACGTAGCCGAATACACCGCGCTCCTTTACGGATTGGGAGAAACGATTTTGTATATCCATAACCTGCCGGTCAAAACTGACGAGTTGGAATTAACGGTTTACAGCGACAGTGAACTTCTGATAAATCAAATGACCGGCCGTTACCAGGTCAAGAACGAAGATATCAAGCGGCTTCATTTGCTGGCGCAGCGCCTTGTTTCCGGGTTGGGAAAGGTCTCTTTTGAAAAGTTGAGCCACGACGAAAACAAGACCGCCGACCAGTTGGCCAATAAAGCATT
>CAZBFL010000015.1:0-3160 GCA_964491175.1 uncultured bacterium | reverse complement strand
GGGGGGGCGAGATAGCTGCGGTTGCTGCATCCGCCTACGCCGAAAGCTGGCTATGGCGGACAAAGTCGGCATCCGAGGAAAGTCCGGGCTCCGGTCGGGCCGGGACTGGGTAACACCCAGGTTCCGCAAGGAAACGGAAAGTGCCACAGAAAACATACCGCCTTTCCACAATATTCCTCCCCCCTTGCGGGGGAGGATGAAGGTGGGGGGGTAAGGGTGCAAAGGTGAGGTAAGAGCTCACCGGAGGCAATCGCAAGATTGCCGTTTTGGCAAACACCTCTCTGGAGCAAGGCCGAGCAGGGGGATGGACGCCCGCTCCGCAAAAACCCCGGGTAGGCTGCTTGAGCTCTGCCGCAAGGCAGGGTCAAGAGAAATGGCTATCTAAACAGAACCCGGCTTATCGCCCCCCATTCATTGATGTTACACACACCTGTTTTAACTGCAGAGGTTCTGGGCATACTTCAGCCGGAAAAAGGCGGTTTTTTTATCGATGCCACTACCGGTACCGCCGGACACAGTTTAGCGATATTGACGGCGTCTGAAGGCAAAGCAAGGGTGCTCTGCCTGGACCGGGACGAAAGTTCATTGGCAGAAGCCCGCCTCCGGCTGAGTGACTTTTCCGGTCAAACCGTTTTCCGGGAAGGGGATTTCCGGGATTTGAAATTACTGGCCGGCAGCGCCGGTTTCAACGCACCCGACGGAATAATCTACGATTTGGGCCTCTCCAGTTATCTGCTGAATGAGGCGGAAAGAGGTTTTTCGTTTCAAAGGGAAGGGCCGTTGGACATGAGGTTCAACCGGACGGAAGGCGAACCGGTTTTGCGGCTGCTGGAAAATTTATCGGCGGCGGAACTGGCCGACATCTTTTATCAATACGGTGAAATTCGGGAGAGCAGGCGGTTGGCCGCAAGGATAAAAGAAGCGGTAAATCATAACGCCGTGAAGACCACGACTCAACTGGCGGAAATCAGCCGCCGGGTGATACGCCGGCACGGAAAATCTGACCCGGCCGCCCGTGTTTTCCAGGCCCTGAGAATAGCGGTTAACCGGGAACTGGAAAGTTTGGAGATTTCACTTCCCCAGGCCGCGGACATCCTCAAGCCCGGGGGCCGGCTGGCGATAATTTCCTACCATTCCCTGGAAGACCGCATCGTTAAAAACTTCCTGAAACAAGATGAAAGGTTGCGGGTTATCACCAAAAAACCGGTCCGGCCCGGCCGGGCAGAAGTGGTTGCGAATCCGGCCAGCCGCAGCGCAAAATTGCGCGCCGCAATAAAAAAAGGGGCAATTTCCTGAAACCGGTGCGTAGAAAAAAGAAACAGGGGTTTGAATTCTGGCACATTATTGTTTTACTTCTCATCGCCGGATACTTTTATGCCTGGCAGCAGGGAGTGATTCGCAACCTGGGATACCGGCTCGGAGAGGCGGAAAGCAGTTATAAGGAACTTCTGATGGAAAACCGGCAGTTGCAGGCCCAGGCGCTTTCTTTAAAAAGCACTTCCGCCATCCGGTCCCGATTGCAGAAATTCGGTCTGCCTCTGGTGGAACCGAAATCCTGGAATATCTATCGTTTGGGTTCGGAAAAGTAAGGAATAAATGGAAAAAGAAACACGGCTGAAGGTCGTTGGCGCGCTTTTTATCGCCTGCTTCGGCTTGATATTTCTGCGCCTGGCGTTTCTTCAGGTTAAGCAGGCGCCGGAACTGAAGCGGAAGGCGCGAGCCAAAAATTATCGGGCGGTTTCCCAACCGGCGCCCCGCGGCGCGATTTACGACCGGGAAGGCAGGCCGCTGGCGATATCCATCCCCTACTATGAACTTTACGCTGAACCCAAGTATCTCAAGGAAGCGCCGGCCGTTGCGGCCGGAAAGATCGCGCCCATTATTCGCGAATCTCCGGAGAAGTTAACCGTTGAACTTTCATCCGGTAAAGGGTTTATCTGGTTGAACCGGCGGCTGCCTTACGATGCCTGCGCCGCCATCAAGAAGTTGGCCGTAGAAGGGATCGGTTTTCAGGAAACTTTTTTCCGGTCTTTTCCTGAGGGAAAGATAGCCAGCCACGTCATCGGCCTGGTGAACACGGACGGCAAGGGACTGGAAGGCATCGAAAAACAATACGATCATCTTCTTTCCGGCCGGGACGGAAAAATTTTTATTCTGCGGGACGGCAAAGGGAATTCCATTCCGTCTTTGAATGAAGGCGAACCGGCCCGTCCCGGCCAGGACCTTTTTTTGACGATAGACATTAAGGTTCAGCGCATTCTGGAAGAGGAGATTGAAAAAGTATTCAAAGAATATTCCGCCCGGGGCGCGGCGGGAGTTGTTCTGGATGCGGATAATGGAGAGGTTCTGGCTCTGGCGAACCGCCCCACGTACGACCCGAACCCGCCGGTAACCTCTTCTCTTGAGTGCCGCCGCAACCGTTCGGTCACCGACATTTTTGAACCGGGTTCCGTCTTCAAGATGGTTACGGCTGCCGCCGGGCTGGAAGAAGGGGTAGTTAAGCCGGAAGACAGATTCTTTTGCGAAAACGGAAAGTATTTTGTGCGTAATCATTTTATTCACGATACGCACCCTTACGGTACGATTACCTTCCGGGAAATTATTATCAAGAGCAGTAATATCGGCGCTGTCAAGGTTGCCGCTAAATTCGGTAAAGAGCGGATGTATCAATATGCCGCTGCGTTTGGCTTTGGCAAAAAAACCGGCATCAATCTTCCCGGGGAAGTATCCGGAATCCTGCGGCCGGTTTCCCAGTGGTCAGATTATTCCATGACCGCTATTCCTTTCGGGCAGGAAGTAGGGGCGACGGTTCTTCAGTGTGCCGCAGCCATTGGCGCCATCGTCAACGGAGGAAACCTCTACCAGCCGTATCTTTTGAAAGGGGTGCGCGACAGCCGGAGCCGGTTTATCCCCGAACGAAAACCTGCTCCGGTTCGCCGGGTTATTTCCCGGGCGACGGCGGATACCCTGGTTTCAATTCTGGAAGATGTTGCTTCCGAAAAGGGAACCGCGCAGTGGGCGGCAATATCCGGTTACCGCGTGGGCGGCAAGACCGGAACCGCCACGAAAGTGGAAAACGGCCGATATTCACACACCAAATACGTTGCTTCTTTTGCCGGGTTTATAAAAACTCCGGAACGGGACCTGGTTATTTACGTCA
>CAZBFL010000014.1:4606-12062 GCA_964491175.1 uncultured bacterium | reverse complement strand
TTCTACCGCACTTGCGCTTGGTCTCCGAAATCGTCCAGAGCCAGGCGGTGTCGATATGGCTGTGGCCGCACAGAGCAAGAGAGAAGTTGCGGGATTCGGCCTTGCCGGAAAAAAGTTTCTTTTCTAAAATATGACTTGCTTTAATTACGGAACCGCGGTTTTCCGGGTCAAACTTGCGCAAAAAGGAGAGAAGGGTCAGTTCCAGTAATTTTTTCTCGCCTGCAGAACCTGCTTGATAGGCTTCAAAAGCCACTTTCAGGTTGTAGTAACAGTCAAGAATGCTCTGGTTGACGGCAACAAGTTCCACCGAAGAAAAAAGATGCGGCTGTTTCGGGTCGAAGCAGGGCCGGGCCGGAAAATAGAACTCCACCTCAAAGTCAACGTTTCCGGCGCTTTTCGGCAGGGGAACAAGGTTGTGGTTGGAGTCAATCCCCCAATAGGGTTTACCGTCAAGGAATAAGAGTCCCTCGGCGTTGGTGAAGTTGAACTTCAGATAAAGAGGCGCATCCCCACGGTCCGGCGGCGGGTCCAACCTCCCGCGGAAGAATAACGTCTCGCCGGGTCTTCCTGTCAGAGGGAAGACCGCCGCCGCCCACTCCTTGTCCGGGAAACGGTATTCGGACGGGCTTATATACTCGGCCCTCCTGACAACCCCTTCCCGAATTGTGGAAACGGTACGCAAAGATTCTTCTTCCAAGAACTGCAGCACCCCCGCAATCTTGGTCTCCAGCCTTTGCGTCTCCATCAATCTTCTTCTAACAAAGTTCGGGGAAAAATATTATCCAGACTCAGAATACAGGCCGGGTCTAACGCTTTCTTTACGGCCGCCATCTCTAAGATGCCCTGCCTGCCGTACATCATCTCCAGATATTTATGCTTCAATTTACCGATGCCGTGCTCCGCGGCTATGGTGCCGCCCATTGCGATGACCTTGCGCGCGGCCTCTTCGTAAAGACGGCTGACCCGCTCTTTTTCCTCTTTGTCCTTGGGAAAATAGTTAAAATGGAGGTGGTTCTCGCCGATGTGACCGAAAAGGATGGTTTCTATATCTATGTTTGCTTCCCGGACGTTCTGGTAGTAGGCATAAAGTTCTGCAAAGCGGTCCGCCGGAACCGCAAAATCCAGGGAAACTTTCGTGGAGCCGATCTTCTTAAAATAAGCGTTGACATTTTCCGGCAGGCAATGTCGGAAATCGATTAGCGTTTGATATGATTTTGCATCCTGGCCCACCCAGGTGTCAACAATCGGGTATCCTTCCAGAAGGTCCAGCCACTTTTCCAGACTGCTTTCCAGCGCCTCAACGTATAAGGCGAACTTGCATTCCGGTATGTTGGGAAAATCCGGCCGTAAAAAATCCAGGCTGTGGCTGTCAAAATATTCCAGGGTCAGGGCGGAAAGGTCTTTATCGCCCTTTACCGCGGAGAGAAAGTCCAGAAGGCGGCCATTTTCGGAAAAGAAGAAAACCATAATCACCCGTTTGGAAAGCGCCGGTATGAGAGAGACGTCCACCTCGGTAAAGATGCCCAGGGTGCCCTCCGAACCGATGAAAAGGTCGATGGCGTCCATGCCGGGCCGGCAGAAATATCCGGCGGAACATTTGATGTCCGGGGTTGTGTAGGAAGGTATCTTGACCTTTTTGGAACCTATCTTTAAAAACCCGGCGCGGTCGGCAAACGTCTCGTCTCTCTTTATCTCCACGATTTCGCCGTCGGAAAGAACAATTTTCAGCCGTTTCACATATTTCCGGGTCGGCCCGAAATGATAACTGTATTCTCCTGAAGCGTTAGTGGAAGCGTTTCCGGAGATAAAAGCGGTCCTTTCGGTGGGAAAAGGGGGGTAAAAAAGGTTATCCTTTTCCAGAAGTTTCAGAAAATTATCGACAACCACGCCAGCCTGCAGCGATGACCGCTTGCGCTTCGGTTCAACGGAGAGAATGCGGTCAAGTTTCTCCACGGTAAGGATGCGGCCGCCCATTGGAATACGGCCGCCGACGGTCCCGGTGCCGCCGCCGTTAATAGTTAAAGGAATCTTCTCCCGGCTGCATTCTACGGCCGCCTGAACTATCTCCGCCTCGTTTTCCGGAACGTAAAGAGCTTCCGCGCAACCGGAGCGGAAATTGGAAGCATCCTCCAGGTAACTCTGAATCTCATCCTGATTCTGCTTGATTACCATTTTCCGGGATTGAAACCTTATTCTCCTTATATTTGGTCCAGGAAATTGCTGGGTTGACCAGGGAAATATTTGAAAATCGCATTCGAAAAGAGATGAGCGTTTGGATAAAACTTTCTGAAGTTTCAATGCTCCGGGCAAGAACGCTGATTTGTTGCGCCAGGTAAAATCCAAGAACATCAATTCGTCCTAAAAACCTGACAATGTTGTCGCCCACTAACCAATAGAGACGAGGGTCAACCCTTTTGCCCTGCGCAGACACCGCGATGGCATCCCGGATCAATTTTATCAAAAGCGAATAATCCTTTTCCATGTAGACCAGGGTTTGTCTGATATTTTTTGATTCACCGGCCAGTATTTCCAGCGAAGTTGCCGCTTTAAACCGGTCTTTTTGAATCAATATTTTCAGAGGCAGTTTTTCTTTCATCGCGTGCTTCCCCAACTGGAAAGAAACCGGTTTATGAAATCCTGGGGAGATTTCTCGTTTTCCAAATAACATGAAAGCACCCAGGCAACCGAAAGAAGCAAGTGATAATTCTCTGCGGCGCTATCGGCCGCCCTCCGGTAGGCAGGGTGTCCTTCATTTATCCAGATGGTATTTTCTACCAGCCAGCCCAATTCCTTGCGCTCAGGAGCGTTCTCAAAACTTATGGTCAATCCGGCTCGTCTTCGCCTAACTTCTTTTTGACGATCCGGTTCGGCTGATTCAAGTCCTGGTTCAATCGGCTGTTCGGAAATTTTTTCTTCCGGCAGTTCAGGTTCGGGCAAAGAAGTCCCGACAAACGGATTTTCTGAATCCGGCACAACACCACCGGCCGATTCGCCGCTATCCCGCCTACCCAGCAAAGGACTTAATTCGGGGAAATCGTTGAGCATGTTTCCCAATACCTGTTCAATCTCTTTTTCTAAAGGCCTCAGATTCTTTTCCGATTCCTGCGAGAAAATACCGGTTTCTCCAAATTCCTGAAGAATTGACTCTACTATACCCTGAATAGCTTTCCGGTAACGGTAATATTTTTTTAAACTTTTTATATCCTTAAGAAAATCGGCTTTATTTGTAGTTAAAATTTCCGAAAGTTGGGGTATTTCCACAATTCCGGTCAAGCACCTTGGATTCCGGGGAGTAACCCCGACCCAGTCCCAGCCCCGTTTAATAACTTTTCCGTAGGTAGATATAGCCATGCCCCTTTGGTCTTCCGAAAGTTCTTCTTTGTGCCGGTCAAGAAATCCGATACCAACCGTCCGGCCTCTTTTCCCCAATTTAACTAAAAAAGATTTTCTTTGGGACGGTTTTTCAGTTTCAAGGAGAGCGACCTTTCGGTCGTTGATAAAAAATGCTACGCCTTTCTTATACACATACCTGAGGATTCTATCCATAAACTCTTTATCCAAAATCGGATAAAAGTGGGTGTGAAGCACCTGCTCAATAAAACTATCCTTAAGCAACCCCGAATTATAATCGCTAAGCACGATAGAAATAGCGGTACCGTTAGATGAAACAACCATTTTGTTTGGTTCTACATATTCCCAGGGAGCGCGCTGGACACTTTCCAATTTCCACTGGGTTGCTTTATGAAAAGAACCCCTTTTGGTTTCCGTAACAACTTTTTCCGCGACCAGGAGCGCTAATTTTACCCCCACCCCGGCAAACCCGATACCTTTGCCTCTTACCTTTGTGGTGGCCGCGATATCGTGATATTCTTTCAGGTTCCGCCGCCTCATGCCTTCTCCGTTATCCACGACGCTAACAGTCTTCGACTCCAAGCTAGTGAAAAAACGGATTTCCGAAGCGCCGGAATCCAGCGCATTGGCAATGAGTTCGGTAATAATGGCTTCCTCTTGAGGACAAGGGTAACTGTCCCTGATATCTTCAAGCAAGTGTTTTAAATTAACGCGCGTTTCTCCCATAATTTTTAAAAATGTAAAACGCTACTTTTTGTAGGTTTCCTCGTTTCTTTTTCTTAACGCTAAGATCCAGACAATTTTTTTCTGGTCGTCTACATCGTATAATACCCGGTAATCACCGATTCGCAAGCGGTACTGCGCCACAAATTGATAGAAATATATCGGCGATTTCAACTTGCGAAAAGGCTTTTCTTCGTAAGGTCGCGGATTATCGGATAATTTCTCCACTGCGTCCATTATTTTTTCCCGGAGGGCGATTTGCGAAATCCGGGATAGTTTTTTCTCAAAATTCTTTTCGCTGGCCGAAGCGGGAAACTTAACCGCATATTTCATTTATGTTGTTTTCGGATTTTTTTAAAGAGGCGGGATACGGTTAACCCTTCCGCACCGGAAAGCACGGCTTTTCTGCCTTCCCGGACAGCAGTAAAAGTTTCAGGGTCAGAAAGTTCGTCAATGATGTCCAACAACTCCATCATATCAGGATAGGGTACGCTTACGCCTACCGGTTTTCCCCGTTCCGTAATTACTAACGGTTCTTTGAGAATCCTGGTAGACAATTGGCCTTTCAGTTCCCTGATACCCACCCAATTAGCTTTCATTAAACCGGCAGCAATGCTCATCTTCTGTCCTCCCTGTCTACGTAATCACAAATGTAGTTACATTATATCTTGCATTCTGCGCTTAAGTCAAGCATTAAATTTGAAAACGGGATTGCCGCGCCCTGAATACAGACAGGCGGGACGCCTGTCCTGCTGCATTTTGACAGGGGGCACATCCCCCTTCCCTCGCCCCTCACTCCCTCGCCGAAGGCGGATGCGCCTTTGGCGCAAGGGGAGAAGAACTAGGTCAGATTGTCTACGTCGGGGACGGCGCCGTCGGCGAGGCGAAAGAGTATTTCTCCCGCGTTCTCCACCTTCAGAACCCCCTGGCCTTCCTTGCCGGTGTAATCCGCAATATTTATCTTCCGGAAATCCAGATAACCAAGGTTGATTCTCCGGCATTCCGCCTCCGGAATCCCGGTCGCCAGGACCACGTTGACGCGGGGAACTTCGCAACCACCTTCCCCCTCACCTTTCTCCTCTCCCCCGCGGGGAGAGGTTGGGTGAGGGGGAAAAATAGTATAGGTGCCGATGCCTTTTACGTGGGTGGAGTGCGCCAGGATGGCTCCCGGGATATCTTTGAATTTATCCCATTGCTTCAAGAAAAAATCGCGGGTATGGTAACCTACCTTTTTAATATCGTCTCCGTGGGTATAGGAAACCTCGGTAATATGGGGCGCGTAAATTATCAGGGTCCCTTTGTCCGCCACAACCGGTTCCAATTTATACATACATTTTCCGGCGGTCCAGATATCTTCGTACATCTCCGGGGCCATAGATAAAACGGTGTGAAAACTTTTTTCCACATACCGGATGTTAAGCCGGCCGGAAAGGTCGGCGGCGGCCGACCACGCCTCCTGCCCGCCAATATACAGACCGTAGGCCTTCTTTTCCTTAACGACATAAGAAATATTCGTAACAGGGATGTCAAGAAACGAAGCGGCTTCGTTGAGCGCCCGCCTGACCGGCGTATCTTTGGTTCCGTTTATTTTGGGGTTGGTGATAAGCGCGCCCAGCCAGTGAAATTTATGGAGAAACTGGGGGCCGGCGATGCCGGGGAAAAGGTATTTATAACCGCCGGAAAAACCGACTACTTCGTGAGGGAAGACCGGGCCGACCAGGATAAGTTCCTGGTAGTCAAAAACTTTTTTATTTATCGTTACCGGAATATCTTCGCGCAAAAGACCGGCGGAAATCTCCGCCATCCGGGCCGCAGTAATAACACCTGCCTGCCTTAATTCCTCAGGATGAGACCAGCGGTGCTGGAATATTCCGACATTACGGAATTTATCGCTTCTCTCCGCAGCCGTCAACCCCAGATGGGCGTTTATCTTCTCTTCGGACATCTCCGGATGGGTCCCCAGCGCGACAATAAAATCGAGTTGGACGGTTTGCGGCTGCAGGACATCGCAGATTGCCCGAAAAAGCAGTTTTATCGGGCCGGACCGGGTGGTGTCCGGGATGATTACCAGAACTTTCTTGCCGCTGAAATTACCATTCCTAAGCCCTTCGACGCAGAGCGACGCCAGTTCCGCATCGGAGAAAAAGATTTCCGCACTGCCTTTGCCTGATAGCATAGTTTTATAATAAAAGTAGTGCGAGGCTTCAGCCTCGCCAAACATTGGGCGACCCTAAAGGGTCGCACTACATTAAGAGCAGCCGGCCGTTGGGATAAAGTCTGGCGTACAGCGATTTTCTAATCTCCTGCTTCTCCCGATATGCCTTTTTGTGGTCGTAACCCGGCTCTTCCCAGGGCGGCGTCGTAAGCAGAACTTTGGAAAATTCGGCGAAAAGTTTGTTTTCAACCTCTCCTTTATATTTCCCTTTCAAAAACAGTTCAAACCTTTCCGGAAATTTACGCCAGGCCTCCTGTTCAAACCCGGCCGGTATCGGGTAAAAAAGTCCGTTGTTCTTATTAACCGCCTTATAATCTCCGTCTCCGTCACCGAGCATCAGCACCTTATCGTCCTCATACCCGCCGGCTTCCTTGACAACCTTGATGTGGTGCGTCTTATTACCCATCTCCTGACCGGCAATAATATGAATGTGCCCGGAAATCCCCTGGGCCTCCCAGTAGTTGACCAGGTCTTCATACGGCGTCTGGGAAACTACCAGGACGTCCGCATTTTCCGCCATCAGTTCCAGGGATTCGCTTACGTTCGCAAAGGGCGGGATTTTAGTATTAACGAACGGGAAAGTCCGGTTTACCGCTTCGCTCCAGCCTAATAGTTTATAGATATAGAGGTCCAGGGGACGGGTGGCTAGAAACTTTTCCAGACTCGGATTTCCCAGGCCCAGGTTATCCCGGCTGCAGTAGGCGATATAATCGTCAAGCGGTTTTGTCTCCGGCAGTAAAACCTCGTTTTCTTCCGCGGCAATAGCAACATCTTTTCTGGACGCCAGCGCTTTCAGGGTAAACTGGGTGGCCAGGAACCGGTTGCAGCCCCGATGGACGGAAAAGAGGTTGTAGTACTCGGCTACTTCCCGGAAGTAGGATTCAATCCCCCACAATTGGTAGAATTCCATATACTGGGGGTGGAATATAAGGATTTGCTTTCCGTTCATGTTGTCGGTCACGCAGCCGTCGGTGTCAATGGCCACCAGAAAATCCTTGGTGCGTTTGAAATTTTTCAATTGTTGTTCCGGGTCTTCCTTAATCTCTTTTTGGGTAAGTTTGGTTAAAGGCATAATTCATCTCCAGTTGATCCCCTACAAAAACGTAATTTATTTCCGGTAGGCGGCGGGTACGTACTTATCGCACACCTTCGACGCAACTACCTCTT
>CAZBFL010000014.1:2084-4506 GCA_964491175.1 uncultured bacterium | reverse complement strand
TTCCGGTAGGCGGCGGGTACGTACTTATCGCACACCTTCGACGCAACTACCTCTTTAAAATCGGCAAAGACGGGCAGGAAACCACCTATCAGGGGCAACGCCCATCTTACGAAATCATCGGTGACGTCCACCCGGTCTTTGGCAATCCACTCGGCCGGAAATTTTCTTTCGGCGTTGGCCACCGTCTTCAAGAGAACCTTGTCGAAAGCCACCTGATATTTTGCGCCGGGCGTCCGGATGATGGTGGCCATAAAACCGCCTTCTCCTCCCAACGCAATCCGGGCGGCTTTAGCGCCAACCTGATAGGCCTCAAGCAGGTCAACTTCGGACACCGTCCCGATTTCACGACGTTGTTTGGTGCCGGGTCTCTCCGAGCGGGCAGTACCTCTAACCCTAAGTCGGCTCTTCGCCCTGCCCTGATTGTCTCTTTGGTCTAAACCGTTAAGATAGTTGGCCAGAACCCCCTCGGTGGTTTTGCCTGAACCGCTGAACTGTTCGTGACCGAAACTGTCGCGCAGGATATCCAGGTCTCCCAGGCTCGCGCCCTCGCTGACAACCACGATGCAGCGTCCGAACGCTTCCAGTTTCTCATTAACTTTCCGGGTGATATATTCCAGGTTCTCTTCCGGCTTTGTCTTGCCGAACGCCTCCGGCAGAACAAGCGCCAGGGGCATCTTTCGTTCCGGGTCCGCCAGCCGGGCGCCGGCGGTAATAAAACCGATCTTCCTACCCATAACGCCGATTACCAGTACCGGGTCGCTGGTATAACTGGCCTTGTTCTCCTGGTTCGCTTCCAAAATATTGACCGCCAGGCTTCTGATGGTGCTGCCGTAGCCCGGGTTATGGTCACAAACCGCAAAGGTGCCGTCCGGCTGCAAACCGCCGCCCACGTCGTTATCTATCGTCTTGGCGATTCCGGCGCAGACCAGGTCCAAACCCTTCTCCTTTGCCAGGTTATTAATCTTATCCGCGGTATCCATGGAATCGTTTCCGCCGCAGTAAAAGAAATAACCGACTTCGTGTTTGGCAAAAACCTCCACCACCCGGTTCAAGTCCTCTTCGCTCTTTATCTTGTATCGGCAGCTGCCGAAAACCCCGGCTGAAGGGGTTTGTTCCAAAAGAGCAACCTGCTCAGGGCTTTGCGCGGTGATATCCAGCAACTCTTCCTGCAAAACACCGATGATGCCCATCCGGGCGCCGTACAGCCGACCGACCTTGCCGGATGCTTTCAGGACATCAACTGCTCCGCGGATGCTGTTGTTGATGACCGCGGTTGGCCCTCCGGATTGGGCGATGACCGCATTTTTCATTTGGTTATCTCCTTCTCCGGCCGGCCGTCAAACAACCATTCCGTGTGAAACTCCCGTACCTTTCCATCGGCATCGGCAACAAGTTTCGGGTCGTTCGGACCGCCGATTTTGAAATAACCATGGGCGCCGAAATAGTCGCGCTGGAGCGCAGCTACCTGGGCGGAGAAAAGAGCCGGACTGGCCAACTGGGCGATATAATCATAGGCGCTGGTCAAGGCCATCACCGGCAAACCGGCGTTGTGGGCGATGGAGATGAAATGGGCCAGTTTAGGCAGATTCTGGCAGACAAAACCGGAGAACTTCGGATCGGCCAGAAGGTTGGGCAGTTCCGGGTTGTTCCGGTACGCCTTGGTTATTTCATCCAGGAACTGGGCTCTGATAATACAACCGGCGCGCCAACCTTTAGCGATTTCTCCCAGATTCAGGTTGAATTTATACTGTTTTGACGCCGCCTGGAGAAGGGCCATGCCCTGGGCGTAAGACGCAATCTTGGCAATGTAAAGCGCGTCGTGGCCAATATCCAGCAATTCATTTTTGTTTCCGGCTGTCTTTTGGGCAGGCAGTTTTAGTATCCGGGACATCGTCAATCTCAAATCCTTATCCTGCGACATTTCCCGGGAAAAGACCGCGGCCGCAATCGAAGGTATCGGAACCAAAAGCTCCAATGCGCTTTGGACGGTCCAGGTACCGGTGCCTTTCATCCGCGTAATGTCAGCCACCCGGTCCACCAGGTGCTCGACGGTTCCTTTGTGACTCTCCTTCATACTGTCAGCGGTGATTTCAACGAGGTAGGAACGGAGGCTGTCATCCTTCCCGTTCCACTGAGTCATTATATCGGCTATCTCTCCGGAACTCATTCCCAGAGCATCCCGGAAGACCCAAGCGCACTCGCCGATCATCTCCATGTCCCCGTATTCAATGCCGTTATGGACCATCTTCACAAAATGGCCGGCACCGTCCGGCCCGATATAAGAGACGCATGGCGCCCCATCGTAGGCCTTGGCGGAAATGTCGATAAGAATTTTTTCAACCAGGGCATATGCCTCCCGTTGTCCGCCCGGCATGATGGCCGGCCCTTTCAGCGCTCCTTCCTCGCCGCCGGAAACACCGGT
>CAZBFL010000014.1:0-1984 GCA_964491175.1 uncultured bacterium | reverse complement strand
AACGCGCTAAAACCGCCGTCGATTGGTAAAACCACGCCGGTTACAAATTTTGAAGCGTCGGAAGAGAGGTAAATGAGCGCGCCGATCAGTTCTTCCGGTTCACCGAACCTTCCCATCGGCGTATGCGCGATAATTAATTTGCCTCTCTCCGTCAATTCTCCTTTAGCGTCAAAAAGAAGAAAGCGGTTCTGTTCCGTGGAAAAGAATCCCGGCGCAATGGCGTTGACCCGGAGATTCTTGTTATATTCCTGCGCCAGATGGACCGCCAACCACTGGGTAAAGTTGTTAACCGCGGCCTTGGCGGCCGAGTAACCGGGAATTCTGGTTAAGGGCCGGAAAGCGTTCATGGAAGAGATATTGATAATGGAACCGCCGGCCTTGTTCTCCGCCATAAATTTACCGAAAACCTGGGAGGGCAGGATTGCGCCGCCAAAAAGGTTTAAGGAAATAACCTTTTCCAGCGCGGTCAGGGGGAGGTCAAAAAAACTCAGTTCTTTTGAAGTGGTGGCTTCCTTCATGTTTCCGCCGGCCGCATTGACCAAAATGTCTATGGTTGGAAAATCGCTTACCACCATGTCACAGCATTTCTTAATCTCTTCTTTCTCCAGAACGTTAATGAAATAACCTCTGGAAACAATCCCTTCACCCTCCAGTTCTTTTGCCTTTTCTTCGGCGTTTTTGATATCGCAAATGACAACAGCAGCGCCTGCCTTGCCCAGTCCCCTCGCCATCTGAAGACCGAGCACCCCGGCGCCGCCGGTCACTACTGCCGTTTTACCCTTCAGGCTAAATAATTCCGTTGCGTTTTCCATGATATCATCTCCATCTTCAGGTAACAACCACCTACGGAAGGTTTTCCAGGTCGTTGAGGTCTATGTGTCTGCCCGACGCTTTTTTGTTTATCTTCAAATGCTCCAGGTTAATGAAATTAACCGTGACGCCGTCTAATTTATCAACTACCCGTTTTGCATAACACTCCTCAAACTTTACGCCGGAAATGCTGGTCGCAATTTCGATGCGCACCGGCGGCACACCCATACGCACAATCTGTCCTTCTTTCAAAAAAAGGGCTGGCGACAGTTCCGGAACATCAAGACCAAATTCTTTCAGTGCCGCGATAACCTTATCCGCATTACGCGAATGCACCGCAATCCAAATATCCATATCGGCCGTAGCGCGCGGATAACCATGGAAAGCGACAGCGTAACCGCCGATAATCAGGTACTCAACTTTATGTTCGTTGAGCAACCTCAAAAAATCTCTGAAGTCGGGCGGTAGATTGATGGACGCCATAATTAAGTTGTCGTAGAATTTCGACCGTCTGGAGACGTTGGTGGGGTGTCTTTGAAAACCAAAATGCCTTTTCGTCCGATTGACCGGTAAGCGTGGTAACAGACAAAACTTTCTTGTTCATCTTTAAAGAATCCGGGAGATTCATATGTCATATTTTACCACAAAATCGGACGTATTACACAATCGCAGAAGTAATAAAACGGGTGGGAGGTTGCGGCACAAATACCGGCGGTCAGAACTTAACCAAGAAAAGCGGTAAAGAGACCCAAAATAAGAAGGTAAACGCTGAACCAGGCCAGTCGGCCGGCAATAACCAGACGTCTTAAAAGACAAAGCGCCAGAAGTCCGGCTCCAAGGCTTAACATAAAACCAATCACAATCTGCGGCCAGGGAAGCGCGATTCCAACTTTCAGAACTTTAATGCCTTCAATCAGAAAAGCGCCGGTCACAGCCGGCAGGGAAAGAAGAAAAGAGAAACGGAACGCCTCCTGCCGGGAAATACCGGCGGCGAGCCCGGCGGAGATGGTGCTGCCGCTGCGGGAGATGCCGGGCAGAACCGCCGCCAATTGCGCACAGCCGATAATAAAAGCGCGAAAAAGGTTTACTCCCCCCTCACCTAACCTCTCCCCGCTGGGGAGAGGGCGGGGTGAGGGGTGTTTTAAACTGGCAACAGCCAGCGCCAGCCCGGTAA
>CAZBFL010000013.1:0-12116 GCA_964491175.1 uncultured bacterium | reverse complement strand
AGCCGGGATGGCGGAACGGCAGACGCAAAGGACTTAAAATCCTTTGGGGAGTAATCTCCGTGGGGGTTCGAGTCCCCCTCCCGGCACGGCTGCCTGATAAAGGGGACGAGATTGGGAGCGAAGTCAGGAGCTGCGACGAAAAGGAGCAGCGACAGCGGGTGGCCTAGTCGAACGCAGTGAAGTGAGACAGCCGAGTCCCCCTCCCGGCACGGCTGCCTGATAAAGGGGACGAGATTGGGAGCGAAGTCAGGAGCTGCGACGAAAAGGAGCAGCGACAGCGGGTGGCCTAGTCGAACGCAGTGAAGTGAGACAGCCGAGTCCCCCTCCCGGCACGGCACGGCACTCAGGCATGGCGGGAAATTTCCCGGAGCAGAATCGCTTGAAGGTTCCGGATAAGTTTACGTTGATTCTTTGGAAGAAAATCACGCAGCTCTTTTTCCAGCGATAACCTTTCCTGTTCAAGCCGGCGCTTGATTCTCCCAAGAACTTTCTTTTGTTCGACCGCAACCAGTCCTTTGCGGAGTAAAAAGTACAGGTCAAAATAGTCGCGCGGTTTTGAACGGCTCAATACCGCCGCTAATTTTTCTTCAACCAGCATTTTCTGCGGAAGCATCGTTATGGTGTAAGGCGGAAGAAAGTCACCCGCAATCAAGGCCGGCTCGCCTTTAACGGCGCCTCTTTTTCTTAAAGAAACCTCCAGGATTATCCTCGTCCGGTATCCGGAAACCGGAAAAATCAAGGTCTTCGGAAAAACGGGGGCTTTGAAAAGTAATTCGCAAGGCGGTACCGCCCTTAAAAAGAACTTTCTCGGAATCCGGCTCCTGATAGAAAACAGAGAGAAAAAGATGCTGAACATATTCTCTGGCTATATTTATTTCGGTAGTTTGATGCTGCAGCGCCAGTTTTCTTATTATTTCCCGGTCAAGCATAGAGTTCCTTTAACATACGTTCCAGGGTTGCGGAGTGAAACAATTCTGCGTAGCGGTAAACCTTTCCCTTATTGAGCGAAGAAATATCCAGCCGGGTATTGGCCGCATAAACCTTTCTGCCTGCGAAATAAAGGTAGTCTACCAGCGCTTTTTCCTTTTCTGCGATGAATATTGTTTTTCCGCTAATTTTCTCGGGCATATATCCCGTAAAGGCGGGCTTTTTTATCCGGTGATACCGAAATTCCCTGCCCAGAACTTCAAAGCGATAAGTTGGACGGGTGGTGACCGATGTAACGGCGTAGGTTATTTCGGGAATAATATGATAATACGCAAGTGCAAAAGTAAGTGAAATGTAAGAAGGTCGAAGAAGAGCGTTGGCGATTTCAAATTCGGAAGGGATGTTATTGCTTAATGCATACAAGCCCCGCCGCAATTTTGTAATAGCCCCTTTTTTCGTATAACGGGTTAAAAAAAAGCGAATTGAGATTGTGGAAACGTCCAGGATGCGTCTCAAGTCAACGGGGGTAAAAAGGACAAGCGCCGATTCCCGGATTTTTTTCTCTGCGGAAAGCCAATTCAAATATTTAGCCATATTGCTAAATATTTTAATCCATTTTTAAACCGCTGTCAAATTTTTGCCGGGTTTCATCACCGAACCCTTGCCGGTTCGCGTTTTTTCCATGATTTTATTATGGCCTCGCAAACAGACATGGAAACAAGGCCGTCTTCAGCTGACGTTTCCGGTCCGCGGACTCCTTTAACCGCGCCCAGGAATGCCCGGTGCTCTTGACGGAACAGAGCATCGCGCTCAACAGCAAAGGTCTCGGTTCTTATCTTCGAATCCGCCCTGGTGCCGATACTTAATCGTCCGCCGATTGCATCTAAAACAGCCCAACCCTTATCGCCTACTGCTTCGTATTCATGCCGCGCCGGCATTTGTACATAATTAAGATGAATGGATGATACCAGGGGTTTTTCATATTCACAATTAATTAAGGCTACGTTAGGGTTGGAGAAAAGTTCCAAATTGCCGGCCTGAAAAGCGGAGGTGTATACCGAGACAGGCTTTTCTTTGAGAAGCCAGTAAAATATATCCGGCTGGTGGGCGTAATCAAGAATCAGAGCCCCTTCCTGTTTTGCCTGGTGGCGGGAAACCGAATTGAGGAGAGTATCGTACGTGCCCACCCTGGCATGGAGGTGGAGTACCTGGCCCAGGATGTCCTGAGCAATAATTTGCTTGAGCCTTTTCAGGCCCGGATGAAAGTGCAGCTGAAACCCAATGTCCAGAATCGCGGATGACCGGTCAGCCGCCTCCTTCATTTTAACGGCGTCCGTCAGGTTATCGCTCATCGGTTTTTCACAAAGCACATGGATGCCTGCCCTGAGCGCCCGAATAACCTGGGAAGCATGCATTTTAGGCGGGGTTGCGATCAGGGCTATGTCCGGCGCATGCTCCAGCATAGCCTCAAAAGATTGGCTGGCAGGCAAATCACCCAGGTTTTTTCTTGCCAATGCCAGAGTTTCCGGGTCCGGCTCTACCAATTCTACCTGTACATCCGACCGCTCACAAAGCAGCCGGGCATGGCGCTGACCGATTGAGCCCAGTCCTACCACGGCGATTCTTTTCTTGGCCGCCATATAGAAAATCCCCGTCAACCGCTTCGTTGCGCGCCCTTTAAACCTCTTCTTTCATTTCTTCAAGCAGTTTCCAGCAGTACAACTGCATTCTGGATAAATGAAACGGCCCGGCCCAGCGGTTGCCCTTGATTGTGGAAGAAATCGTCC
Source organism: uncultured bacterium (assembly GCA_964491175.1). Taxonomy (GTDB): domain Bacteria; phylum Ratteibacteria; class UBA8468; order MWAK01; family MWAK01; genus JAHJUB01. The sequence goes on along the minus strand of CAZBFL010000013.1, from coordinate 9,402 downwards.
CGTCTCGATGCAGATACTTAAACCATTCTCCGTTTTTCTTGTCGGGAAAATGCGCATAGGTCCATCCATGTATCTTTTCGTACCAATCCTCGTACTCCTTGCGTCCGGTCAGATAATGGGCCAGCAAGCACGCATAGAGGGCCTCGTTGTGGGGCCACCACAGCTTCATATCATGTTCATACTGGTCACACGGTTTTCCTTCGACATCAACAAAATATAAGATGCCGCCGTATTCTTTATCCCACCCCCAATTCAAAGACCAGTCAAGGATGGTAAGCCCTTTTTCTACCAATTTTTTATCATTTCGATGCCGGCCTTCTTCCATGATAAACCAGGAGGTCTCTATGGCATGCCCGGGATTAATGCAGCGCCCCTCAGGGCTGTCCAGTCTTTCGCCGCGCGGACCCACTGTTTCCAGGAGCGCTTTTTCATCGTAGCGCATGAAATCTTCAAAAATTTCCTTCAGGGAGTTATCAATTACTTCCCCGTATAAGGGATCATCGCCTGTTTTGCGGATCTGCTGGGTGGTAGCCAGGAGTATCATGGGCATAGCGTGGCTTTTCATCTGTCTGGTTTGGGGGTAAATTTTAGGCGGGAGAAGATCCGGATTCTGGTAGTACCGTACCAGCAGCCTGTAAAGTTTCTTTGCCCTTGCCAGCCTTTTTTCATCTCCGGCCGCCAGGGAATATTCTGCAAAGGCTATTGTCCCGAAAGTCTCTGTGTAAATGTATCTCCTCTTCCGCAAAGGACGGCCGTCTCGGGTTACCTCATAAAACATCCTTCCGTCTGTGTCAAAGCAATACTTTTCGATAAATTCAATACCGTGCCTTGCCGTGTCAAGCCATTCCCGGCGTTTTTCCACAACGTTATACAATAATGACATGAGCCAGGTAAACCGGCCCAGGGCCCAGACGGGTTTATCGGTGTTTAAAACAGTCCCGTCCTGGTCCAGGTAGTTAAGGAATCCTCCGTACTCATGGTCGACAGTATGCTTCATCCAAAAAGGAACGGTATCCTGCAACAGTCCGTCGCGATGGGTCGCAATCAGCTCTTCTATCCTTTCTTTTTTCATAGTATCGTATCGCGCCGTATAATTTCCGGATGGTTGGTGAGAATGCCCGTAACGCCTACGCTTACCAAATGACGGGCTTCTGCGGGGTCATCGCAAAAAAAGTAGTTTACCCCCAGGCCGTGTCCCCGCGCCTTTTGGATGTCCTCATCGGTGCAGCAGTTTACGGAAAACTGCACTCGCTGGCAATCCAAGAGAAGGGTGTTTTCCAACTGCCTGCGGCCGTTTTCCTGGCCCTCCAGACAGCACCGCGCCAGCTCCGGCGCCAGGTTTTTTGCGGAGAGAAGGACGTCGCGCTTACCGGTGATGTAGACCCGGTCCGTCACGTTAAACATCACGGAAAGATCCCGGACCTTTGAGACGATGAAGCCGTTTTTGCCCGGTTCTTTGAGGTGGACGTTCATCCAGGCCCGGTTTCCCACGAGTTCAAATATCTCTTCGACCGCAGGTATGGCAACACCCTGCCACGCCGCGCCGAACCAGGCGCCGCCGTCAAGACGCCGAATCTCGTTCCAGGAATGTTCGGAAATGCGTCCGGCAGCGTTTGTGGTCCGGTCCAGAGTCGGGTCATGACAGGCCACCACCGTTCCGTCCTTGGTCGCCCACAGGTCGAATTCCACCTCGTCAACACCGAGTTCCAGGGCACGTGCGATTGAAGGTAACGTATTCTCCGGCGCAATACCGCTGGCGCCTCGGTGGGCTATGATGTGAGGGTAAAGGAATAATTGCCCGTCCCGAGATCTGCGAATATCAAGTTCGACCATTCGAAATGCAGGCAAAGTATTTTCCGGATAGTATTTACAATCTCCGCGGGGCCAGACTGCGCCGAACTCTGGCGAGTCCCCCTCCCGGCACTACTTCAACAAGTCGTTCAATTCACACGACAACAGGGCTGATTTATTTAATACAATCTGTTCTTTCTGGTTTAAATTATCGGCTGTCATTCTGATAACTTTAGTGGTTATATTATCACCAAACATTATTCTGTTCGCTTTTTTAAAATACGTCTCTGTTTTTTCATAGAAAAGCGTCGCATACCGTTTCAATCTGTCGTTTAACTCGTCTTTCATGTTTCCCTTATTAACCAACCGTATTATCCTTTCGTTTGTTTTTATAGTCAATTCTCCCTGACGGTAATCAATCCAGCGATCACTGATGGCGTAAACGATTTTCACCGATTTTCCTTCTTCCGTCCTGTACCGATAGACAAAAGAAAAATTTCCGGTATTGAAATCTTGATGAACCGCGATGTTTTCCAGTTCTGTCACCGTGTTGATTCTGTATTCGTCAATAAGCCGGAAATAGCTTTCCCGCCAGGTTTTCAGCCAGTTTTCGATATAGTTCCGGTCCACAAAAAGCGGCGTAAGGTCCTGTTTAAGGTTGGTATCGCTTACTTTGTTTATTTGAAGCGTAAGTTTGTCAAAAAGAGCCCGCTGGTCTTTAACGTTGATTCCTTTTGCGGCGAGATAATCAAGATTGGGTACCACTTTTTTTGACATATACCACAAAAGGTCATAAATATCGCGTCCTTTCTCTTCATATATCGCCTTACCTACCCCGCGAGTCCCGCGCAGAAAAATTGCAGCAATCTTACTCGCCATCAACGCGGACATATTGTAAGTGTTGATTACAAATGAAAGTTGATAACGGCTTATCGGCATACGTTCGGTTACCATCTTCGGGGCGGTAAAATTGTTGAGGTCAATTTTGACGTGCACCTGTTCTGACGGATGGCCGAGTTTTAATTCTTTACCAAGAAGAAATTTGAGAAGCAGTCCTCTGCCGGTAGTTATTTTTATTTTAAAAAAACCGCGCCCGGTTCCGTAAACGCCGGTGAAATATTTTTCAATTTCCTTTTTTAATTCTTCTAAAAAACCTTCGGTTATCGCGCGGGAAATTTCAAAATCCAGATCAACCGACATTCGGTCGAGCCCATAGCATATGCGGAGCGCGGAACCCCCATACATAATCCATTTACTATACTCCGGATGATGACAGATAAAATTAAGAACATAATACTGCAATACCTTTTTCAGGGAATTGCGCTTTACTTCCGCATCCACCTCGCCGTATGCGGAGAGTTCGTCAAGCCGTATTCTTAATCCAGCAAGAATTTGTTCACTCATGGTTAAGATATTTTTTTATCATTGCATAAAAAACGGAGCGGTCTTTCTTATTCATTTCATCAATGTCAATGCGAACATCCTCGATTACAGCATTTATATCTTCAAACCGTAAACCCCGAAACCAGCGTGTTTTAAAATAAAGCAAATCAAAAAGCGCCTTCGGCGGAGACGCGATAAAAAAATCAAACCTGTTTGTCGGCGAATTCAGTGCGCCTTTCACCAAAGAGAAACCAGAAAACAGTTCCTTTTTTATCGACTGGTAAACAAAAGTTCCAGCCCTTGTTTTATACGTTCGGGTAACCTTTGGTGTAATTGAAGTTATAGTGTATATCGATTCAGTGGTTAAATCATAATACTGGAGCGCAGTCCATGAGCTTACATATGACGGCGTCCGCAAAATATTTGCAAGATAAAACGAATAGGAAACATCTCCCCTGTTTTTATTGAAAAAATCAGCGGATACGTATAACCCTTTTTTAAGATGAATAATTTCTTTGCGCTTCAAAAAGCGACTGATATAGGTGTCAACCGTGGCTTTTTTAAGCCCAAAATGCTCACCAAGCTGACTAATAGTCATTTTGCTGAAATGAGGCAGCGTGTTAAGCTGTTCGATTAAATTTCTGCTACTTTTCATAATTATGACAATAGTGTATCAAATATGAAATAATATGTCAATGGCCCTGAGAAATAACGAACAGACCAGCCAACAGCACCGCAATTGTCAGAGAAAAAACAAGCGAATAAAAAATTTGAACTTGCATAAACCGCATAAAAAGGGGAGGACATTGCTCCAAAACTTACAATCATCTGCACGATGGTAAGCCGCAGATATCCTTTGTCTTCTTCGGGCTATTGACCGTGTTTGGAGAAACCGGGTAAACTATCCCCAAATTTAAAAAGTTCCAGTCAAATAGGGGCGCCATTTATGGCGCCCGCGGGTTCGATAAATCGAACCCCTGCTCGGGGCAGCAGAGTGAAAAACTTTTTTAACAAATAGATGAAGAATTCCAGCGGAAGGTTGCGGAAAAAGGTTTCCAAAATACCAAAAGATATCCGCCTTTTCCTGGGGGCGGTTGCGCTTATCGGTTTCAGCCAGGCGGTCTACAATTCCGTCTTTAATAACTTCCTGAACGATACCTTCGGCATCAGCAGCCTGCAGAGGTCAATCCTGGAGTTGCCCCGGGAACTGCCCGGCTTCCTGGTAGTCTTCGTTTCCGCCTTCCTCTTTTTTATGTGCAGCCGCCGCCTGGCGGTTCTGGCCCTCCTGCTCCAGGGCCTGGGCCTTATCCTCATCGGTTCTTTTTCCCCGCAGCTTTCCTTTATGCTTGCCTGGCTTTTCATCTTCAGTTTAGGCCAGCACATCTTCCTTCCCCTGAACTTCAGCATCGGGATGGGGTTGGCCCGGGAAGGAGCGGTCGGCAAACGGCTGGGCCAGTTCAGCGGGGTCACCAATTTTGCCGCAATCCTGGGCAGTTTTACGGTCTTTCTGGGGTTCAGTTACTTCCGTTTTAATTTTACCACCGCTTTTTTGCTCGCCGCCGGCGTTTCTTTCTGCGCGGCCGGCCTGCTCTTTTTTATGAAACCGGATAAGCCGCAGCATCTGAAAGTGCGCCTTAAACTGCACAAGGAATACCGGCTTTTCTATTGGCTGAACATCCTTTACGGGACCAGGAAGCAGATATTTCTTACCTTTGCGCCGTGGGTCCTGGTTACCGTATTTAAAGCGCCGACCCGGATACTGGCAACGCTGTTGACCATCACCGGCGTTATCGGCATCGGTTTCCAGCCGATTTTAGGCCGGGCGATAGACCGGCTGGGGGAAAAGGCGGTTTTAGCAACGGAAGCGGTAGTTTTAATCTTTGTCTGCCTGGGCTACGGGTTTTCCAAGATAATGTTCCACGGACAGGCCGCTTTCCTGGCGGCGTCTTTATGTTTTATTTTAGACGGCATGCTTATTTCGGTCAGCATGGCGCGGGCAACTTATCTGAAGAAGATTGCGGTGGACCCGGAACACGTGACTCCGACGTTAAGCATGGCCACGACGATCGACCATCTCTTTTCCATCTCCGTTGCTTTGCTCAGCGGGGTAATCTGGTTTAAACTTGGTTATCAGTATGTTTTTGTATTCGGCGCGCTCATTGCGGTTGCCAACTTCTTCTCCGTTCTTAAGATTAAAATTCCTCCGGGCGCAATCAAAGGCAGGGACCGGGCGCCGGCAGACCTTGCTTTAGGGGCGGACTGAAATAGTTTCGATAATATTCGCAAATTTTACGGGAAGACAAATGGTTGACGACCATGTCCGGTATGCGTTAAGGTTTCAAATTTTGCCCGGTGAAAACGCGTTAACGCGGGCAAAGGAACTGGTTGAGTTCTGCCGTAAACACAAGATTCCGGAAGTTCACCTCTTTTGCAACGCGGAGGAGTGGAACCGGGGCCACCTGACCGAAGCCGAGATTGAAGAACAGGCGGAACTATTCGCAAAAATCATCCCCGTCCTGAAAAAAGCCGGTCTTTCCGTCAGCCTGAACCCCTGGAGCACTCTCCTGCACTGCGACCGGGGCAGGACCCTGCGTCCCGGCCAGAACTTTGAGTTGATGGTCTCGCCTTCAGGGCAAAAAGCCAAAGCGCAGGCTTCGCCTGCCTGCGGCAACTGGCGGAAGTACATCGCCGGATTTTACGGCAGAATGGCCGGCCTGGGGTTTGAGGTCCTCTGGCTGGAAGACGATTTCCGGTATCATAACCACGCTCCCCTGGACTGGGGCGGAGACTTCAGCCCGTTAATGCTGGCGCAGTTTTCCAAAAAAGCGGGGCGAAAAGTAAGCCGGAAGGAAGTTTTAAAGAACGTTTTACAACCCGGGAAACCGCATCCGTGGAGAAAATTATGGCTTGACCTCTGGCGGGAGACAAGCGGGAAAAATGCCGGCGCAATCAGAAGAGCGGTGGCAGCCGCCAACCCCTCCGCCAGGTTAGGGTTGATGAGCAGCCACCCAGATATCCACGGCGCGGAAGGCCGGAACTGGAAAGAACTCTTTAAGGCGCTGGCCATAAACGGCCGCGCCGTCCACCGGCCTCACTATACTTCCTATTCGGAAGAAACCGGGCCAACCCTGGTTAATTCATTCGCCATGCTGGACATCCAGAAAGATCTCCGGCCCGGGTGGGTTACTTCTTATCCGGAGGTGGACAATGCGTACTGGAGCGCATTCAATAAATCTAACACGCGGACCTTCAGCCAGATGTCCCTGGCCAAGATTATGGGCTCGGAGGGGCTGCTGCTCAACCTCCACCAAATGTCCGGAAACAGCCCTTTTGAAGAACCCGGCGTCGGAGAACTGCTGGACCAATCATATCCGGCGCTTCAATATCTGGGAAAGGAATTTCGCCGCAGCCTAACCTCCCGAGGTGCGGGAATCCCTTTCAAAACCGATGCGGCCCAAACGATACGCACGGATTCCGGAAACGGTTATCAAAATCTCATCAGTTATTTCCATTCGCCGGCCGAAACCCTGGGCAGTTACGGCGTTGCTTTTCAGATGCGCGAATCCCCCTTTCTCAATCTTGTCTGGGGGAAGAAGGCCTGGTCTTTTTCCGACACCGGGATAAAAAGGCTGCTGAAAAAAGGTCTCTGGCTTGATGCCGAGGCTGCCGAAATCTTAATCCGGCGGGGATATGCCGGGGAGGTCGGGATAAAACCGATCAAATGGGTTAAGAGGGAGGAATCCCCTTACGCCGTTGAACGGGTCGCCGACGAAAGAAGCGGTGTCCGGAAAGGATATTACTTAAGTTGTAACCGGGTTCCGGAGATGTTTCTGTTTGAAGTAAAAGATAAAACCCGTATCTGGACCGAAATTCTGGATTGCGAAGGAAAACGCCTGGGCGTTGGGCTCTCCTTGCATCAAAACAGCGCCGGAGGGACAACAGCGGTCAGCGCGTTCAAACTGAACGATTCGCTGCGGGGTTGGGACAAGAACTTCCAGCGCCGCGCGATAACCCAGAACCTGGTGAGGGCGCTGTCAAAAAACAACCCCCCGGTCATGGTTACCAAGGGCGGCCCCTATACCTTTCCCGTTGAGTTGAAGTCGCAAGTCCAGAGAAAGATAGCCATTTTCAACCTCTGGACCGACCCGGCGAAAATCGAAGCAGCCATTCCCGGCGGCCGGAAGATTCTCTCCTGCACCCTCATAAGACCGTTGAGTAAGCCAAAAAAGATACAATTTTCGACCCGGAGAACAAAAGACGGTTTGCTGGTATTTCCATCGGCTGAAATACCGTTCTACGGGATGGTTATTATAGAAGCGGACTGACGCATTTTGTGCTATAATAAAAGTTTGAGTCCCGCGTTTTTGCGCCCATAGCTCAATAGGATAGAGCGTCAGGTTGCGGACCTGAAGGCTGGAGGTTCGATTCCTCTTGGGCGCGCAGTGAATAAAAGGGAACAATAGAAGATTATCGACTTGGGGAGGAGAAGATGACTAAACGATGGAGAACCAAGGTGTTATTCCTAACGGTTTTATTATGTCTGGCGCTCTTCCGGCCGGTCTTCAGCCAGGAGATGACCGCGGAGGAGTTGGCGGCCGCCATAAGCCAGAAATGGAGCGGCATCCAGGATTTACAGGGTGATATGACGGTCGGCATGCAGATGTTCGGCAAGATGATGGAGATAAAAGGCGCCATCTGGCAAAAGGAGAAACTTTTCCGGGCGGAGATGACGATGCCGCCGGAGTTGATGCCCCAGACCGACAAGGCAACGGAACCGCTCAAGGTGCTGATGGTCTTTGACGGCAAGACGATGTGGCAGTCGCTGCCGATGATGAATATGGTGACCAGGATAGACATTTCCGCCCTGGGAGGAACGATAAAGAATGCGCCGTTTTCAAGGTCGTTTCATTCGCTTCCGGCCGTATCTTACCAGGTGAGCGAAAAAAAGCGGAAAGGGCAGGATTACTATTTTCTGGAGACCAAAGAGGCCGACAAGTTTGTTCAAAACAGCCCGGTGAGCGGTATGGGCGTAAACCTGCCGACGAACATGTCTTTCCAGGGTATCGGCGTATGGGTTAACAAAGAGACCCTTTTTCCGGACCTGATTGAATTCTATACGCAAAAGAATACGCCGGGAATGTTTGTGGAGTTCAAGAATATCAAAACCGACCAGGGCCTTGCCGCGGAATTATTTACCTTCCGGGCGCCCAAGGGCGCGCAGGTGATGGATCTGACTGAATCGATGAAGGCGATGGCCGAGAAGATGGCGCAACCGGCGGCCGAGCCGGACACCGGTCAGGCATCAGAATAGACGCCCAATTTCCTCCCCCTTGACGGGGGAGGTGGGGTGGGGGTGAAGTATTTGAGGAGAGGTGCCTGAGCGGTTGAAGGGGCCGGTCTCGAAAACCGGTAGGCGGTTTATCCGCCTCGTGAGTTCGAATCTCACCCTCTCCGCAACAAAAAAATTAGCGGATTGAAATCCGAGAATGGCACGCACTCTTAAGGCCGCAGTCATCGGCGGCGGGATGTTCTTCGATGACATCATTGGTCAGTCGTTCAAGGATTTTGAGAGGGGTGGTTTCAGCGCTGCCCTTTCCTCCATCGGCATGTCCCACCTGGCCCCGGAGTTCGCCGATGTCAGAATGAATCTGACAGCCATCGGCACCAGGGATCCAAAGAGAGGTACAGCCGAAAAGATCGCTAAGGACTACCGCAAGGAATTCCCCGCTTCTTCCATCAAGCCCTACTATGGAGAGAAGGTCTATAAAGATATCCTGGCCGCAGAAAAGCCCGATATCCTCTTTGTCGCCTCTCCTGACCATCTGCATGCGGAGGCGATCCTCTATGCCCTTGATAAGGGGGTGCACGTCATCGCCGAGAAGCCCCTCTGTCTTCTCACCTCCCAGGCAGATTCTATCATTGACCTCGCCGCCCGCAAAAACCTGGTGGTCTCTGTTGATATGCACAAGCGCTATGACCCGGCTGTCCGGGAACTTCTCTCCACCTGCCTGGCCAAATACGAGAAGATCAACCGGGTCCGGGCGGTCCTGGAGGAGCCACTGGTGGTTTCCACCGAGATTTTCAAGTGGGCGGAGCACTCCAATCCCTTCGCCTACGTTGGCTGCCACTGGCTTGATGTAGTCAGCCATTATCTTGGCGTCTTCCCCAAGGCTCTCTTTGCCACCGGCGAGCGGAACCTCCTTTGCCACTGGGACCGCTATGTCAAGG
>CAZBFL010000012.1:0-12413 GCA_964491175.1 uncultured bacterium | reverse complement strand
GTCTGCTCCAGGGGTCCGGCTGCGTTTCGCCGGGGCAGCCGCAGCGAAGCGTTTATCAGGAACGGAGAATTGACGCTCTACGATTCTTACAACCGGCCGTGGAAAGCAAAGTTTCTCGGCAACCCTCTGACGCCGGCTGCGGTTCTGACCTCTTTTCCGTCTCAATTCCGGGTTGGCTTTCCGTTTGAGCAGAAGTTGCTGACGGATAAGGAAGAGTATCGTCCGGGGGAGAACGTGATTTTTTCAATGTACCTCGTTGGTCAGGCAAAAGAGACGTACACCTACTTTGCGCTGGGCGATTTGTCGCGGCAAACCCAGCCGCCCCCCAAAGAACCCAACAAGATTGTATTTGAAGAGCGTAAACCGCGCCTGGTAATCAAAGACCCGGCCGGCAACGTGGTTGCCGAAGGGAATATGGTACTGGAACCGCCGGACCGGTATCAGGTCACCTGGCAAATACCGGCCAAAACCAATATTCCCGATACGGGCGCTCTTTACCGCGCAACCGTTTCCTGGGATACCGGGTCGTTTCAGGGGGTTGTGACAACCGAAATGCAGTTTTCCGTTATAAAAGGGAAGTAGTGGGACAGGCGTCCCGCCTGTCATATGTAGCGCGACCCTTCAGGGTCGCCGTCAACAAGGGTAAAATAAGAATATGAAGATAATCGGCGTAATACCGGCGCGCTACCAGTCCAGCCGTTTCCCCGGAAAAGTGCTGGCTCTTTTGAAGGGCAGGCCTCTGATTGAGCATGTTTATCGCCAGGCGCAGAAGGCGAAGACGCTGGATGAGATTATCGTAGCAACCGACGACGACCGGGTGGTGAAAGCGGTGCGGGATTTCGGCGGGGCAGTCCGGAAGTTTGCCGGGGATTTCCGTTCCGGTTCCGACCGGGCGGCTTATCTCGCCCGGGAGGTTGAGGCCGATATTTTTATAAATATCCAGGCGGACGAGCCGTTTATCGCGCCGGAAGTTATTGCCGTCGTAGCGGAACCTTTTCAAGAACGGGGTGTTCTGATGACGACCGCGGCCACGCCTATGTTGAGCGAAACGGAATGGGTTGATACCAATGCGGTCAAGGTGGTGGTAGACCGGTTCGGCGACGCTCTTTACTTCACCAGGGCTTCAATCCCTTACGAACGCGACCATCAGGGGCGGCTGCCGAAGGCCGCCGCCTACAAACACTTGGGCGTTTACGGATTCCGGCGGGATTTTCTGCTGAAATTTGCTTCCTGGCCGACCGGCGTCCTGGAAGAGATTGAGCAATTGGAACAACTGCGCGCCCAGGAAAACGGCGCTAAAATCCGGGTGGTCATTACCTCTTTTGACAGTCAATGCGTTGATACGCCGGAGGATTTGGAACGGCTGAATAAGTAAATTATGGATTTACTGACAATCTTTTTAATTGCGGTTGGGCTTTCGCTGGATGCGTTTGCGGTTTCAATTGCCGCCGGCGCCGTTATGAAATATTTCCGTTCCGGCGATGCTCTCAAGATGGCTTTTTTTTTCGGGGCCTTCCAGCTGGTGATGCCGGTGGTCGGCTGGTTGTCCGGAGTGACTTTGAAAAATCTCATCTCCGGAGTTGACCATTGGGTCGCTTTTGGACTTTTGTTCCTGATCGGGTGTAAAATGATTTATGAATCTTTTGAAATAAACAGGGCGGAAAAGGAAAAGCCGGGCGTAAATACGATGGTTTTACTGGGGCTGGCGCTCGCCACCAGCATTGATGCTCTGGCAATAGGTTTAAGTCTTTCTTTTTTGAATGTTGCGATTGTCATGCCGGCCGTTATCATCGGGACGGTAACCTTCCTGCTTTCTTTTTTCGGGGTTTTCTTCGGATATAAATTCGGCCGTTTATTTGCCGGTAAAATTGAGGTCGCCGGCGGTATCGTCATAATCGGCATCGGCTTAAAGATACTTTTCGTCAATTAGGCGGAGAAAAATGGTCAAATATATTTTTGTAACCGGCGGGGTGCTTTCTTCTCTGGGTAAAGGCGTGGCTTCCGCTTCCATCGGCACGCTGCTTGAGGCGCGCGGCTACCGGATTACGCTGCAGAAATTCGACCCTTACCTTAACGTTGACCCGGGCACGCTTACCCCTTATCAGCACGGTGAGGTATTTGTTACCAGGGACGGCGCGGAGACAGATCTTGACCTGGGACACTATGAGCGTTTTACCACCCTGACTCTGAGCCGGGTTAATAATACGACCGCCGGCCAGGTTTACCACGACGTCATTGAAAAGGAACGCCGGGGCGATTTTCTGGGGCGGACCATCCAGGTGGTGCCGCACATCACCGATGAAATTAAACGCCGGATAAAAAGGGCGCGCCAGGGAAAGGCGGAAATTGTAATAACGGAGATCGGCGGCACCGTCGGTGATATTGAGAGTTTGCCTTTCCTGGAAGCGATTCGGCAGTTTCGTCAGGACGTCAACCCGGAGGATACCTGCTGCATCCATCTCACCTACGTGCCTTATATTCACGCGGCCGCGGAACTGAAGACCAAACCCACCCAGCACTCGGTGGAGCGCCTGCGCGAAATCGGTATTCAGCCGGACATAATTATCTGCCGGACCGAAAGACCGGTCTCCGCGGAAGCCCGCGAAAAGATTAGTTTATACTGTAACGTTTCGGCGGAAGCGGTGGTGGAAGCGTTGGATAACAGTTGTATTTACAGTATCCCGCTTGTTTTCCACCAGGAGCGGCTGGACACGGTCATCCTCAAGCGGCTGCGCCTGAGGCCCAGGCCCTCCCGGCTGGCAAAGTGGGAGAAGTTGGTTGACATTATGCGGCAGCCGAAGACAGAAGTAGAAATTGCGATGGTGGGAAAGTACGTGCGGCTCCAGGATTCCTACAAGTCTTTGGACGAGGCCCTGTATCACGCCGGTCTTCCCAACCGGGTTTGCGTCAAAATCCGGAAGGTGGATTCGGAGGCGCTGGAGAAGGAAGAGGACCTGGCAAAACACCTGAAAGGGGTTGCCGGCATTCTGGTGCCCGGCGGTTTTGGCGTGCGCGGGGTGGAGGGGATGATTTCCGCTATCCGGTATGCCCGGGAAAACCGGATTCCCTGTTTTGGAATCTGCCTGGGTCTCCAGATTGCGGTTGTGGAATTTGCCCGGAACGTTTGCGGCTGGAAAGATGCGCACAGCACGGAATTTAATCCGCAGACCGGCCACCCGGTTATCGCCATCCTGCCTTCTCAGAAAGATGTAAAAAATCTGGGCGGGACGATGCGGCTGGGCGGTTACCCCTGCGTTCTGATCGCTAAAAGCATCAGCCGCCGCGCCTACGGCCGCAACCGTATTAACGAAAGACACCGCCACCGGTTTGAAGTCAACCCGGAATTTTTAACGGAAATCAGGAAACAGGGGCTGCTGACCGCCGGGCTTTCGCCGGACCGGCGGCTGGTGGAAATAGTGGAGTTGAAAGACCACCCGTTTTTCGTCGCCACCCAGTTTCACCCGGAGTTTCAGTCCCGTCTTGCGGCTCCCCATCCGCTTCTGACCGCATTTATTTCCGCTTGCTTAAAATATAAGGAAACAGCATAACTGTAGGCGGGTACCCTTTCCAACGCTCTGGAAAGGGATTCGATTTATCGAACCCGCGGGCGCGATGAATCGCGCCCCTACACACGCATCAATTAACACGGAGGTTCTATGGTTAAAGTGGGTGTAATCGGAGCCGGTTTTATGGGCGCAATGCACAGCCAGTGCTACAGTTTGATACCCGGCGCAAAACTGGTCGGAATTGCGGATATCAGGAAAGATAAAGGAACGGAGTTGGCGCATAAATTCGGAAATGCGATTTTTTATGAAAAGGCCGAGGACCTGTTGAAGAATCCGGAAGTAGACGCAGTTGACATCTGTTTGCCGACCTATCTTCACCCGGAGTGGGTGGTTAAGGCGGCTGCCGCCGGCAAGAGCGTTATTTGCGAAAAACCGATCGCCCTGACGGTTGAAGACGCCGACCGGATGGTTGAAGCCGCGGAAAAGCACAAAGTCATTTTTATGGTGGCGCAGGTAATCCGCTTCTGGCCGGAATATGTGCGGCTGAAGGAGATTTACGACCGGGGTGAGTTGGGTAAACTAATTTCGCTTCACCTTGTCCGGCTTTCACCCACGCCGACCTGGAGTTGGGATAACTGGCTGATGAATTCCAGGAAGAGCGGGAGCGCGCTGGTGGACCTGCACGTTCACGACACCGACTACGCGCTTTATCTTTGCGGAAAACCAAAGGACCTTTATTCCTGCGGGCGCAAAGTAGAAGGAGGTTACTGCCACATCTTGACTTCTTTCAAGTATTCGAATTTTATCGTGACCGCAGAAGGCGGCTGGGACTTCGTGGATACCTTTCCTTTCCGGATGGCCTTCACGGCCAATTTTGAAAAGGGAACGGTTGAATACAACAGTATGACGGCCGTTAATCCTTTCGGCGTTTACACCGAAGGAAAGTCGGACTTTCCGATATTGGCTCAGGAGAATCTTCAGGCGGAAGGCGGCGGCAATGTCTCCGCGCTGGGCGGCTACTATAACGAAACAAAGTATTTCATAGAATGCGTGGAAAGAGGGAAGAAGCCGGCTATCGTAACGCCGGAGGCGGCGCGTGATTCCCTCTCAATTGTCCTGAAAGAATTCCAATCCGCCGAATCGGGAAAGGAGATAAAATTATGAAAAAGAGCATCAGTTACTGGTCGTTTCCGTCGAATTTAAGCTTGAAGGAATGTTTTACCCTGGCCAAAGAGGCCGGTTTTGAAGCGATGGAAGTCGCCCTGCCGTCAGGAAAAGATATCACCCTTGATTCCGGCAGAGCGGATTTAATCAAGGTTAAGGAAGAGGCGGATAAAGCCGGACTTGAATTGAGCAGCCTGGCGTCCGGCCTTTTCTGGGACTATTCGCTGACTTCAAACAATCCCGAAACCAGGGAGAAAGCGAAGCAGATTGTAAAGAAAATGCTTGAATTTGCTTCTTACCTGGGCGTAGATACTATTCTGGTCGTGCCTGGCGCGGTTGACGTTTTTTTTCAGCCCGGCGGCGAGGTGGTTTCCTATGACGCAGCGTACGAGCGGGCGCTTTCGGCTCTGAAGGAACTGGCGCCGGTTGCCGAAAAATACCGGGTCAATATCGGGGTGGAGAACGTCTGGAATAAATTTCTGATTTCGCCGCTGGAGATGCGGGATTTTATCGACAAGGCGGGAAGCCCTTTTGTCGGCGCCTATTTTGATGTTGGTAATGTAATTCTGACCGGTTACCCGGAACAGTGGATTCGGATTCTGGGCAAGCGAATCAAGAAGATTCACCTTAAGGATTTTCGCAGTTCCGTCGGAAATGCCAACGGTTTCGTGGACCTCCTGGAAGGCGACGTCAACTGGAAAGAGGTTATCGCCGCGCTTAAGGAAGTAGGGTACGACGGATACCTTACTGCGGAGATGATGCCGCTCTACAAGGCAAACGACCGGGCGCTTATCTACCAGACATCCACGGCTCTGGACTTCATCCTGAACCGAAAGTAGTTTTTAGGGGGCCCTTAAGGCGAAGCCACTTTTTATCCAGTTTTGCCAGTGAGTCGTATGCTCTTGCAAGATAGAGGGAATCCAGAAGAGCCATAGACATCATCGCTTCGGCCACTACGTAGATTCTCGCCACCAGCGTGGGGTCCCTTCTCGTAATCGGGCTCAGTTTCTCCTCTTTCATTTTTCTCATGTTGATGGAGGTTTGCTGTAACGAGATTGTGGGTGTCGGTTTTACCGCTATTTTTACAACGATATCCTCTCCGTTTGAAATGCCGCCGAGGAATCCGCCTGCATTGTTTGTCTTAAATCTGACCCTGCCGTCTTTCGACATATACGGCTGGTCGTTATTTTCGGAACCTTTCATACTGCCCACCTTGAAGCCGGCGCCGAATTCTATCCCCTTTACCGCGCCGATACTGCAAAGGGCATGGGCGATGGTGGCATTCAGTTTGTCAAAGACCGGTTCGCCCAGTCCGGGCGGAACATTGTGGGCTATCACTTCAATAATTCCTCCTGCGGTATCTCCCTCTTTTTTTATCTCGAGAACCTTCTTTTCCATCCTCTTCGCCGCTTCCATATCAGGACAGTTGATTTCATTCTTTCCGTAATTCTTCCTGATTGTATCCCAGGTCATCTCTTTTGCTCTTATCCCCATACATTCTTTCGTATAGGCGAGAATCTCGATTTTTTCTCTCTGCAGGATAAATTTCGCAACGGCGCCGCCGGCAACTCTGCCCACGGTTTCCCTGCCTGACGCCCTTCCCGCGCCGCACCAGTCCTGCGCATCCCCGTACTTCAAGAAAAACGAGTATGTCGCATGTCCGGGCCTGAATATATCCTTGTATGTCCTGTACTGGTTAATATGAACCATCTGGGTATCAACATTATAGATAATTATCCCCAGAGGCGCTCCGGTAGTTACGCCGTCCTGGCCTACGCCTGCGAAAATTTCGCACTGGTCGGTTTCTTTTCGCGGGCTATTGAGTTTTCCGTGCCCCGGCTTTCTCTTGTCCAGTTCCCTCTGTATCACTTCTCTCGTTAATTTCAGTCCGGGCGGGACTCCGTCCACAATCACGGCCAGGCCGGAGCCTTTTCCTTTTCCGTACGACTCACCGCAGGTTGTTACCCGAAATATTCTTCCAAAAGTGTTTCCCAGCATGTTATCCCTCCATTTTCATATTCGCTCCGGTGGTTCTCATCAGTTCCACAAAACCGGGGAATGTTACGTCAACCGCTTCCGCGGTATTTATTTTCGTGGTTCCTCGGGCAATAATACCGGCCAGAGACAGGGCCATGATTACTCTGTGGTCGTGATGGCCGTTGACTTCCGCTCCTTTTAAATCACGGCGGTTGATTACCATGCCGTCCCGCGTCTCTTTTACATCGGCATTCATTCTTGATAGTTCTTCCGTCATGACCTTTATCCGGTCGGTTTCTTTTATTCTTGCGTGTGCAACATTGTAGAGTCTGGTGGTGCCCTCTGCGAAACAGCCCAGAACCGCAAGGGCGGGCAGCGCATCCGGGGTACTGTTCAAATCCAGTTCTGCCCCGCGCAATTTTCCTCCTTTAACCCTTATCCCTTCTTTCTCGATTTTTATATCCGCCCCCATTTTTTTCAGGTGTTCAACGACTATTTTATCTCCCTGAATATCGTTGACATCCAGTCCTTTCAATAAAATGTCGGATTCGGTGATGGCTCCTGCCACAAGAAGGAACGTTGCGGAACTCCAGTCACCCGGAATATTCTTTTTGAACGGCTTGTAATTCTGTTTCCCTTTCATCCCGAAGAACGTAAAATCATTATTCCTTTCGTATCTTATCTTCTGCTCGTCCAGCCACTGCAAGGTCATTTCTATATAAGGGACCTCATGAATATTTGCAACCTCAATTTCGGTCTCTTTTTCCGCAAGGGGAGTGGAAATCAGCAGAGAGGATACAAACTGGGAACTTATTCCGTCAACCTTCGTTCTGCCCCCTTTTATTTTACCTTGCACCCTTATGGGAGGACAACCGTCGGCATTCAGCGATGCCCCTTTAACCCCAAGGATATTCAAGGCGTTCAGCAGAGGCTGAACAGGTCTTTTTCGCAAAGATTCGTCCCCGTCCAGGACAACCTCAAAATCGCCTAAAGAGACGACTCCGGTAATGAGGTTTAATGACGTCCCGGAATTTGCCAGGTCGAGGGGTTTTTCGGGATTGCGCGGTTTCCCCTTGACACCCTCGATTATCCAGTTTTTGTCGTCGGAAATATCTATTTTGGCTCCCAGCGCCCTGCATCCGTTGACGGAAGCCATCGTATCGGCGGACTTCAGGGGGTTTTTTATTTCCGAAACGCCCTCCGCCAGCGAACCGAAGACTACACCTCTGATTGTCTGGGATTTGGAGCCTGGTATGATTACCGTTCCGCGCAATATGCCGGTTTTTTCGACCTTTAAATCCATTAATAAAATATAACATAAAAAATGGCGGCGGGCAAGACAACTTGTTGCCGAATTCCCGCCAATGTAGTAAAATATAACATTAATTTTCAGCAGTTAATTTTTGTTTACTGTTTATTATTTTTATTATTGAAATGACAGGCGGGACGCCTGTCCTACTTTTTATGGCGACACCTTTGGAAAGATGGGTTGAGGAACAGGCGGCGCTGACCAGGCCGGCCCGGATATACTGGTGCGACGGTTCCGAGGCGGAAGCGCACCGTTTGATGGAGATAGGTGAAAAAGAGGAGCGTATCGGCAGTCAGAACGTATTCCATAAACTCAACCAGAAGACCTTCCCTTCTTCCTACCTTCACCGAAGCCACCCGACCGACGTTGCCCGGACCGAGCAGTTGACGTTTATCTGCCACCCGGACCGGGATATGGTCGGACCCAATAACAACTGGATGGACCCGGGGGAAGCCAAGGAGAAGATGCGGGGGCTTTCCGAAGGGTGTATGGCCGGCCGGACGATGTACGTGCTTCCCTATATGATGGGGCACCCTCTTTCCCGGTATGCGAAAGCCTGCGTTCAGCTCACCGATATTTCGTACGTTGCGGTGAGCATGCGGATAATGACCCGCCTGGGGAAGGAGGCGCTGGACCGCATCGGCGCATCGGAAGATTTCGTAAAAGGGGTTCACTCGGTGGGCGATTTTGACCCAAACCGCCGTTTTATCATGCATTTTCCCGAAGAGAACCTGGTCTGGAGCATCGGTTCCGGTTACGGCGGAAACGCGCTGCTGGGCAAGAAATGTTTTTCCCTGAGAATTGCCTCCTGGCTCGGCTTGAAAGAAGGCTGGCTGGCCGAGCATATGGTGATTGTCGGCGTGGAGGACCCTAAAGGAAACGTTACCTATCTGGTAGTGGCGCTTCCTTCCGCCTGCGGCAAGACCAACCTGGCGATGATGGAATCAGCCCTGCCCGGATACAAAATATGGACCCTGGGTGATGACATCGCCTGGATGCATATCGGAGAGGACGGCCGGCTTTACGCGCTGAATCCGGAGACCGGGTTTTTCGGAGTGGCTCCCGGAACTTCCATGGCGACCAACCCCAATATAATGAGGACTTTGAAAGCCGGTACTTCTTATCCTACCCTTTACACGAATACCGCTTTAAGTACCGATACGAATGAACCGTGGTGGGAGGGGATGGACGGCTCCCGGCCGGAAAATCTGTTGGATTGGCAGGGGAACCTCTGGCAACCGGGCTCCAAAGCGCCTGCGGCTCATCCCAATTCCCGGTTTACGGTTGATATCAGGCAATGTCCCACACTTTCACCGGAAGCCGACAACCCGCAGGGCGTTCCGATTTCGGCCGTAATTTTCGGCGGGCGCAGGAGCGGCACCTGGCCGCTGGTTTTACAGTGTTTTAACTGGCAGCACGGCGTATTTATGGCGGCGGCGATGGGTTCGGAAACAACCGCAGCCGCTTCTCACCAGGTCGGAGTTTTACGCCGGGACCCGATGGCAATGCTGCCTTTTTGCAGTTATAATATGGGTGATTATTTCCGGCACTGGCTGAATATGGGGAAAAGGATGGCCCGGCCGCCGGAGATATTTTGCATCAACTGGTTCCGTAAAGACGAAGACGGAAAATTTCTCTGGCCCGGATTCGGCGAAAATATGCGGGTCTTGAAGTGGATTATAGAGCGTTCCCTTAACTCCGGTTCAACAGTAACGCAACGGGAGACGCCGGCCGGATTTCTGCCCGGCCAAAACAGCCTGGACCTTTCCGGGTTGGACCTTTCCGGGACGCGGTTGGAAAAGGCACTGGCCGTAAACCCCGGGGACTGGAAAACCGAACTTGCCGACATAGAGGTTTTTCTGAAGAGGTTCGGAGACCGGGTACCCGGAGAAATCTGGGATGAGTTCAACCAGTTTTCCGCATCGCTATGAAAAAAACGATTGGTTACGCGGTTCTTGTTCTGCTTCTGGCCGCCGCTGGTTTTTTTATCTATAAGGCATTTATGCCCGACGCCAACTTTGAAACGTTTTACCGGATGTTGCGGGGCGGCCGCACCGAGGAGATCAGCCTTTATTTTACCCGGGATGAAATGGTTGTTCCGCTGGCAAGGGAAACGCCCCGGTTCCGGTCTGTTGAGGAAAAAGTCAGGAACGCAACAACCCTTCTCCTGCAGGGTCCGGAGGAAGCGGAAAAAACCGCCGGTTACGATTCCGCCCTGCCCCGGGAAGCGCAACTTCTGAGCGTTTTCATGGAAAAAGACACGGTCTTGTTAAATTTTTCCAGGCAGATTGATGAAGGCGGCGGGACGGAAATGATGCTGGCCCGGCTGCGTCAAATTGTTTATACCGCCACCCAGTTTCCCGGGGTGGATAAAGTCAGGTTTTTAATCGAAGGGCAGCCGATCAAATACTTCAGCAGCGAGGGTTTGACCGAAGTGGAACATCCCATCGGCCGTGCCGACTTGGAAATGGAGGAAAAATGAAAAAGGATATTCATCCCGCCTATTTTCCCAGCAAGGTTATCTGTGCTTGCGGAAACGTGGTGGAAACTGGCTCCACCAAGAAGGAGATGCACGTGGAGATATGCGCCGCCTGCCATCCGTTCTTTACCGGAAAGTCTAAGTTTGTCGATTCTGCCGGCCGGGTAGAGAAGTTCCGACAGAGGTATGGAAAGAAAAAGTAATTACATCCTCGATAAAACAAAAAAGGAACTGGCCGAAGCAGAGGAATTGGCCGGAGACGAAAAGGATTTGGGGATGGCGGAACTGGCCCGGGAAGAAGCCAACCGGCTTCGGGCGGAAGTCAGCCGGCTGGAAAAGGAGTCGGCAAAAAAGATTTTGGACGGACGGGACATCCGCAACGCCATCGTTGAAATTCGGGCCGGAACCGGCGGCGAAGAAGCCGCTCTTTTTGCCCGGGACCTCTTCCGGATGTATACCCGTTTTACGGAACGGAAGGGTTGGAAGACCGAGATTTTTGACAGCAATTTCAGCGAAAAAAGCGGGCTAAGGTCGGTCATCTTTCTGGTTAAAGGAAAGAGCGCCTACGGTTTTTTGAAATACGAAAGCGGCGTGCACCGGGTGCAACGCATTCCGGAGACGGAGTCTCAGGGCCGCATCCATACTTCGGCTGCCACGGTAGCGGTCTTTCCGGAGGCCGAAACCAGGGAAGTGAAGATTGACCCCAGAGAGATCAAGATTGACACTTTTTGTTCTTCCGGCGCCGGCGGTCAGTCGGTCAATACGACCTATTCGGCGGTCCGCGTGACCCACCTGCCCACCGGAATCGTGGTCAGTTGTCAGGATGAGCGCAGTCAGTTACAGAATAAGGAACGCGCTTTAAAAGTAATGGCGGCCCGTCTGGCCCAGCAGCAGGAAAAAGACCAGGAAGAAGCGAGGGACGCAGAGCGCCGCACAAAGATAAGGACCGGCGACCGCAGCGAGAAGATTAGAACTTACAACTTTCCCCAGAACCGTCTGACCGATCACCGGGCCGGGTTTACCAGCCGCAACCTTAAAGAGATTCTGGACGGTGGTTTGGAACCGGTCATTGAAGCGCTGAAAGCAGCAAACAGCGAGTAGGACAGGCGTCCCGCCTGTCAAAAAACAGTAGGACAGGCGTCCCGCCTGTCATCTGTAGTTGCCAAGCTTGCTTGGCGCGGTTAAAACACGGGGGCAAAAGATGGAAGAGACGAGCAGCGGGTTGAAGGAAAATCTGGTTGGAGCGCTTTGTTATGTTTTGGGGATAATTACCGGCCTCTTCTTTTTTCTGACGGAAAAGAAGAATAAATTTGTGCGTTTTCACAGTCTCCAGGCGATCTTTTTTTCAGTAGTCTGGCTTATTTTACAGGCAGTGCTCGGCGTTCTTTTTTCTTTCATACCTTCTCTGCTGAAAGTCCTTCTTTCGCTGGTTAACCTGGCGGGCGTCGTTTTCTGGATTATCCTGATGGTCAAGGCGTACCGGGGTGAATATTTTCTTCTGCCGGTACTCGGTAAAATGGCGATGGACAATTCCGATATAAAGTAGTAGCGGTCGGATTCATCCGACGTATTGTAGTAGGACAGGCGTCCCGCCTGTCATTGGAGGATAAACGATGGCCGAAGTTAAATATGCGGGCCTAAGGAAGGTTTCGGACGCTTTGCGTACGCTTGCCTGGGCCGTAGTAATTCTTTGCGGCCTCGGCCTTTTGGTGGGGCTTGGCTTGATGGTGCGCAAGCCGGAGGCCAGCGGTATTTTGTGCCTGGTTTCTTTGATTTACGGTGTCTTTGGTTTTCTTTATCTTTACGGAATGAGCCAGTTAATCCTGGTGGCTCTGGATATTGAAGCCAATACGCGCACAAAAGAGTAGTAGGACAGGCGTCCCGCCTGTCAAAAAACAGTAGGACAGGCGTCCCGCCTGTCACAACAGCATTGCTTCTATCTGCGATTCTGAAAGAAGGCGGCGCATACCTTAAAGGC
>CAZBFL010000011.1:8586-12814 GCA_964491175.1 uncultured bacterium | reverse complement strand
TCGGGTACCTTAAAATCCATATTTTTTAGCAGGGCAAGAATATTTATGGCCATAATGTCGCTCCAGGCGATGATGGCGGTTGGCGGCGCGGAAAGCTCCATTATCTTCCTTAGATTTTTTTTCAGTGTTTCTTTTTCGTTGTTTCCCCAGGTAATTAATTCTTTCTTGAACTTCAAAGAATTATTTTTCAATGTGTTTTGATAACCGCTTAAGAGGTTCCGGTCGGAATAAGTTTGGGCCGAACTTCCAAAGTAGGCGATTATCCGGTGTCCGAGACCGACCAGATGTTCCGTTGCGATCTTTCCGCCTTCAAAATCGTTGCCGGTCACGAAATCGCGGTCGACCCCGTCTACCAATTCGCCCATTAATACAAAAGGCACTCCGGCCTCTTTTATCACCCGGATAAAGCGGGGGTCGTTTTCCACTGGCGTGAGAATGATTCCATCCACTTTCCGGGAAAGGAGAGCCACGACCTGCCTTTTTTCTTCTTCAATGTCGCTTTCACTGAGCGATGAAACCAGGACGTAGCCGTTCTGGTGGCAGACGTGCTGGATGCCCCGGATGCGTTCAATGGTGGTGGGGTTGCCCAGGTACGGCAGGACTAGGCCCAGCGTCCGCGTTTTCTTGGTGACCAGGGCTTGGGCAATGGAGTTGGGACGATAATCCAGTTCGCCGGCCAGCAGGTGTACTTTCTTTTTCATGGCCGGCGAGATATCCTTTTTTTCCGCCAGCGCTTTGGAAATTGTGGATGGAGAAACGTGCAGCCTTTTGGCTATATCCTTGATAGTAACCATTTTTGTGTTTCAGCCCAATAGGTTTTTCAGGATATAGCGATCCAGTTCCTCGTAATCGCGTTCTTTAACCATCCTGTCTATTTTGCGGTTATCAAGACTCCGGCTGATTTCCAGCAGGCGCAGGAAGACGGCGCGGCTGTTGACCAGGTGTTTGACGGCCGGGGATTTCTGGGTGCGCATCGCTTTTATATCCAGGCCGATCCACTCGCCGTTATTTCCGTAATCGTATTTATCCAGAATTCTCACCTGGTTGAAGGCGCGGCGCAGGTCAACCGAACCGAACGTCTTGTCCTGGTCGAACTTGAGTCCGTTCTGGTCGTTGAGGTGAACGGTCCAGAGTTTGTTGAAGGCAAGGGCAAAACCCATTTCGTCGGAAGGGTCAAGACCGGCCAGGATGGCGTGCGCGCTTTCAATATTAACGCCGACTCGGGAAGGGTCTATGGTTAGAAGCGAGAGGGCGATGGCGTGGCCGGTGGTCGGGATGTAGGTGTGGTCCATCGGTTCGTTGGGTTTTGGCTCAACGGCAATCCGTATCTTTTTGTCGTAGGCCAGCATTTTATCCATAACCGCCGTAATACGGTCTACGGATATTTTGCTGTCCTTGGCTTCACGGATGTAGGTGCCTTCGCGCGCCAGCCAAAGGACGATGAGGTCTGTGTCCAGTTCGCGGGCGATGTCGATTGTCCGCAGACTGCGTTCCAGGGCGTACTTGCGGCAGGCGGGGTCGTTGGAGGTATAACCGCCGTCTATGGTGCGCGGGTCTTCCCAGAGACGCGGCGCCACAAACTCGGCCGTCAGTCCTTCGTCTTTCAGTTGTTTCGCAACCGTCTTTGCCCTCTTGATTATCTGCTCTGGCGTAAGGTCGTTGAGGCCGGGCACCGCATCGTCATCGTGGAATTGGACTGCGTCGAAACCGAGTTTCCGATACATCCCCAGTTTCTTGCTGAAAACGATAGAATCGCGCACCGCCGGACCGAACGGGTCCGCGCCTTCGTGGATGTTCCATGGTCCGAAAGAAAAACGAAACGTGCCGGCCATATTTCCTCCTTTTACTAAAACGTTTAAGATATTTTACGCATTTTATCTTTTTTTGTCAAAATCCGGACATTTTGCAGCGATTACGGCTGGTGTTTAAAGCGGACGTGAAAGATGTATTCCCTTTTGTATACGGGCAACTCTATGGACAGGAGATGTTCAAGGTGCTCAATCTTCTCTCCTATCATTTTGGCGGACATAGCGGTGGAGGCGTAGGTATAGGCATAGCCCAGAATCGGATATTTTTCCGCTATCTTTAAGGCCTTTCGACTGTTTTCCATCTCCTGCCGGCCGATTTTATCCAGGCGGTCCAGGTATTTTTCCAGGGTAATGTCAATATTCTGCCCGGAAGCGAATAACTCGTCCCTGGTCTGATAGAAGTTTACCAGATTCAAAGCGGTGGCAACCGTGCATTCCAGGAAGAGAGCCAATCCGGTCTCAAAATCTATCCGGCCGGAAGTGTAACGGTCTTTGCCCTTTAAGCCGGATAGGATTGCGGTGCCTTTTTGCCAGTTTTGCAAAAATTCGAACAACAGTTCTTTAATCTTTTCCGCGCCGAACGGCTGCACCCAGAGGAGGTTGTTGAAGAAGAGAGGTTCTTTGCGCCAGGCCTGCCCTAATTTTTTATTGCGCCCTTCCTCCCCACCGCCGGCGTAAGCGCTGTAAAAAGAAGGGGAAAAATCGGTTGCAAGGTTGGGGTTGAAGATAAAGGGATGGGCCGGACCAAGGGTAAAAGGTCCCTTGAAATATATTCCGCCGGAGGTGTAGGCGGAGAACGGAAAGTATTCCATGGCCCGGCTTAGATATTTCCACGCTTCCAATGTTTTTTCTTTATTTTCCGGGCCGAAATCCCGTTCCGCAAAACCGGCCAGAACCTTTTTCGGAGATTCTTCCGGTTGCCGGTTGTAAACCAAACAGATTTCTTCAGACAAAGCGCCGGCAGGGTTGGCAAAACGCCAGGTAGCCACGTAACCGTCCACGCCGTTCCCGGCTATTTTCCGGGACCTTTCCGCCCAGCGGAAATAGACCGGCACGCAGTGCAGGTTCATAAATTCGATGGAGAAACCGACGTCGGCTCTCGTTATCACGCGCAGGCCTCTTTTCCGGGCTTGTTCGGCCTGTTTTTTGAATATCTCAGAGGGATTGACCGTGGAGATATTATAGTCGAATAACCGGGATTTTACGCCGCCAAAGTCTTTGACCCGGCCGGTTTCAAAATTCTGCATAAAGGTAATGTTTTTATCCAGCCGGTTGATGAACCTGGCCATGGGATCGTCTTGAGTCCAGACAAAACCGCTGTAAGGCCAGACGGCAAGTTCCGCTTCTTCTTTTACGCTTTTGATACTTCGGCTAATCAGGTTCATCAGGTCGGCCACCGTAGTTTCCGGATTTTTATGCCGGCATACCGGACAATCGGTATGATTACTCACGGTCTTTATTGACCGCATATAACAGTGGCTGAACCCTTCCCCGCCCACCAACAGGAATATTCCCCTGAGTTTTGGAACATTCCGGAAAAGACTGCTGAATCCTTCCCGATAATAGTCCAGCACTTTTTGGCTGGAACAGCATAAAGCAAAAGCGCCGGGCTGCATCTTGGTTCCGCCGAAAATGTCCGGATGGTTCCGGTAAAGTTTTCCTTCTTTAAAGACCGGCGGACTTACGAAGTTGATGTAAACATCCAGCCCATAGCCGGCAACCCGGTTGACGAATTTTTTCAGACCGGCAATCCTCTTTTCATATTTGTCGTCGTTTAATTCCGGGATTATTTCGGATTGGTTGAATAGGGTGAAGTCGGAAAGGAGGAAGACCGAATCGTACCCAAGGTGTGATATTTTTCGGAGGTATGCTTCCGGATAGCCCAGGTTTTCTGCCGGGTCATCCAGTATTTCGGCGAAGGCCGAACAGCACATCCGGGGCGTGAAACGTGACTTAACATTCCGGCGGCCAACCTTCAGAAACGGTCCTCTGTGGAAATTCATTTCATCTTCCAGCGAGTAGAACGCGCGCAGCAGACCTTTTTCGCCGCCTTTAATGCGGATGCCGTTTTGCATTACTTCTATCTCATACTCTTCGCCGGTTTTACCGGGAATGATTTTTGATTCAATCCGCGGTTCAGTGTTCCGTTCCGCGGTTTTGGCAATCTTAATCTTCGTTTTTTGCGACACCCGCAGGTATTCGGAGAAATCGGAAAGGGCATATTGCAGTATCGGAGAATCAGATTCCGGCGGAACCAGGACCCATTCTTTCGTGATCTCAATTTCTCCCGGACCGGCTTTCTTTTTTAAATACCGTATATCCGGATTATGGGTGACGGTGATGAAATCCAGAACCTGTTTTGTTCTCTGGTCGCAGCGCATATTATTTTATTATACTTCATGATATAATAATTTTCTAAA
>CAZBFL010000011.1:0-8486 GCA_964491175.1 uncultured bacterium | reverse complement strand
ATGCGTAAATTAAAAAAAAACGAATACTTTACCCTGGCCTGGACCGGTCAATCCCTGCGGATTTTGGACCAGACCAGATTGCCGCATGAAGAAATTTATCTGGACCTTAAAAACGCAGATGATGTTCGGGAGGCCATCAGAAATTTACGGGTCAGGGGCGCGCCGGCCCTCGGAGTCGCTGCTGCCTACGGTCTCTATCTGGGTATTAAGGATTCCCCGGACCGTAACGGTTCCGACTTTCTGGCGCAGGTTCATAAAGTTAAATCATACCTTGAAACCAGCCGTCCCACCGCAGTCAACCTGTTTGCCGCCTTGAACCGGGTTGAAGAGAAACTTAAAAAAACACCTTTTTTCTCTTTTAAAGAAGGGAAGAGGAGGATTTTACTGGAAGCGAAAAAGATAGAGCGGGAAGATAAAATGCTGTGCGAACAGATCGGCGAATCCGGTCTTCCGCTTATCCCGGCCAAGGCCTCTATTCTGACCCATTGTAATGCGGGCGCCCTGGCTGCTGCCGGCTGCGGGACCGCCCTGGCCGTAATATTTAAAGCGAAAGAAAAAGGTAAAAAGATATCCGTCTTTGTCGATGAAACCAGGCCGCTCCTTCAGGGCAGCCGGCTGACCGCCTGGGAATTACAGAGGCGGAAAGTCAGTTTTACCCTTATCTGTGACAATATGGCCGGTTGGATGATGCAGCAGAAGAGGGTGGACCTGGTTCTGGTCGGCGCAGACCGGATAGCGGCCAACGGAGACGCCGCCAACAAAATAGGCACCTATTCCCTGGCGGTTCTGGCCCGGCACCACAAAATACCTTTTTATATTGCGGCGCCGGTAACCACCTTTGACCTTGCTCTTCCTGATGGGAGTTCCATTCCGATCGAGGAACGCTGCGGCGATGAGGTCGCCTGTTTTGCCGGGAAGAGAGTTGCTCCTCCGGGCATCAAGACCTGTAACCCGGCTTTTGACGTGACGCCCGCCTCACTGATTACCGCTTTTATCACCGACCGGGGTGTTATCCGACCCCCATACAACAAAGGGGAGCGCGGATTTGACAAAAGGTTAGTAATTTAGTAATATATTAGTAGAATGAAATTATCAACCAAGGGGCGGTATGCGGTAAGGTTGATGCTGGATCTGACCCAGCACCGGGGTGAGAAGCCGGTGCTTCTCCGGGAGGTTGCCAGGCGCCAGGATATCTCTTCCCGGTACCTGGAGCAGTTGATTTTAAACCTTAAGACGGCCGGCCTGGTCAAGAGCATCCGCGGCGCCAAGGGCGGTTTTATCCTGGGACGGCCGGCAGCGGACATTACGCTCCTGGAAATATTTAAGGCGAGCGAGGGCTCTCTTTCTATCGTGGAATGTCTTGAAGATATTTCTTTCTGCAAGCGGAGTAAAATGTGCGCCAGCCGGGACCTGTGGCTGGAGATGAAAAAGGCGCTGGAGACGATTCTGAAGCGCTGGACCCTGGCGAAACTGGCCGAGCAGCAGCGTCGCAAGCAAGGGGAGAACCAGTTGCAATACAGCATTTAAAAACCATGGAAAGAATCTACCTGGATTACGCGGCGACCACACCCTGCCACCCGGAAGCGGTTAAAGCGATGGAGCCCTATTTTTACGATAAGTTCGGTAATGCGTCCAGCATTTACTCCTTTGGCCAGGAAGCAAAGGCGGCTCTGGAGGAATCGCGGCAGAAGGTGGCGGACTTCATCGGCGCCAAACCCGGGGAAATAGTCTTCACTTCCGGCGGCAGCGAGAGCAACAATACCGCCCTGAAAGGGGTGGCTTTTGCTTTGAGAGACAAAGGAAACCGCATTATCACCAGCGTTGTGGAACACCATGCGGTTGGCGAGCCTTGCAAGTTTCTGGCTAAGGAAGGTTTTGAAATCATAACTTTACCGGTGGACAAGGATGGCCTGGTGGACCCGGATGCGGTGCGAAAGGCGCTTAACGACAAGACCATCCTGGTTTCCATCATGCACGCCAATAATGAGATCGGCACCATTCAGCCCATTGCGGAGATAGGCAGGATTTGCCGCGGGAAAGGTGTACTTTTTCACACAGACGCGGTTCAGTCCGTCGGGCATCTGCCGACCAGAGTTTCCGAGTTGACGGTTGACCTTCTTTCGTCTTCCGGCCATAAATTTTACGGTCCGAAGGGTGTTGGTTTTCTTTATCTCCGGCGCGGCACAAAAATCCGGCCTTTAATTCAGGGTGGGGACCAGGAACGCCGCTTCCGGGCCGGGACCGAAAATACGGCCGGTATCGTTGGTCTGGCAAAGGCGGTTGAGATTGCGGCCGCCGAAATGGAAGCAGAAGGAAAAGAGTTGACTCAACTGCGCGACGCGCTGATTCAAGGGATTTTAAAGGCGGTGCCGGACAGTCGCTTGAACGGCCACCCGGCGCAGCGGCTGCCCAATAACGTGAATATCTCCTTTGCCTACGTGGAAGGCGAATCCATGCTCTTGAACCTTGACCTGGAGGGGATTGCCGCTTCTACCGGTTCCGCCTGCACCAGCAGCAGCCTGGAGCCGTCTTCGGTTCTGCTGGCTATCGGTCTTCCGGCTGAAACCGCCCACGGTTCCATCCGTTTCACCCTGGGCAAATGGACCACCCGGGCGCACATTGACCGGGTGTTGGATATCTTTCCTAAAATTGTGGCTAAATTGCGGGCGATGTCCCCGCTTTACCCCGGAGACAAAAATGGCTGAAACCCCTCTTCCGTACAGCGAAAAGGTAATGGACCATTTCTGTAATCCGCGAAACGTCGGCGTGATGGAGAACCCGTCCGGTATAGGCAAGGTCGGGAACGCAGTCTGCGGGGATGTTATGGAGTTATTCATCAAGGTGGAAAACGATATTATTACCGACGCCAAGTTCCGCACCTTCGGATGCGGCGCTGCCATCGCCACCAGTTCCATGGTAACCGAACTGGTTAAGGGCAAAAGCCTGGAAGAGGCCTTGAAGATTTCCAACAAGGCGGTAGCCGAGGCTTTGGGCGGATTGCCGCCGATTAAGATGCACTGTTCGGTCCTGGCCGAGGAAGCGCTGAAGGCCGCCATTGACGATTACCGAAAGAAACAGACTTAAAATGTAGGGGCGCGATTCATCGCGCCCGCGGGTCGGATAAATCCGACCCCTACGTAAAATGCCTCTCACAAAAAAACTTTCCAGATTAATCCGCATCCTTAAGGAAATAAAGGGTGTGGTTGTCGCTTTTTCCGGCGGCGCGGACAGTACCCTGCTCCTTAAAGTTGCGGCCGACGCGTTAGGCGAAAGAGTTTTGGCAGTAACCGCTTTCAGTGAAACCTATCCGAAAGAAGAGTTAAAAGAGGCCGGAAAGATTGCCCGATTTCTTGGTGTAAAACATAAGATAGTAAAGACCGGGGAATGGGAAGATGCCCGTTTTCGCGCCAACCCGGTTGACCGCTGTTATTTTTGCAAGAAGGAATTATTTAAGACCCTGGCGGAAATTGCCCGCAGGGAAAAACTGCCTTTTGTGGTTGACGGCACCACTAAAAGCGACCTGAATGATTTCCGACCCGGGAGCCGGGCGGCAAAGGAATTTTCGATTCGCCATCCCCTGTTGGAAGCCGGGCTTACCAAAGACGAAGTGCGCGCTATTGCCCGGAAATTTGGGTTGCCTACCGCGGAAAAGCCGGCCGCCGCCTGCCTGGCCAGCAGAATTCCTTATGGAATTGCGCTGGACCGTGAAGTTCTGGAAAAAATTGATAAGGCCGAACAATATCTGCGTTCCCTCGGCATTTCAGGTAATATTCGCGTAA
Source organism: uncultured bacterium (assembly GCA_964491175.1). GTDB lineage: Bacteria > Ratteibacteria > UBA8468 > MWAK01 > MWAK01 > JAHJUB01. The sequence goes on along the minus strand of CAZBFL010000011.1, from coordinate 4,707 downwards.
GATATCACAAGGAGACGGCCAGAATTGAGGTTGACCCTTCCAATTTTCATAAAATATTAGCCGAGTGTCCCAAAATTACCAAATATTTCAAGAAACTTGGTTTCAAATTTGTTACTCTTGATTTGGAAGGTTATCGTACTGGAAGTTTGAATCCGAAATAAAAAAGAGGGTGTTTGATTCGCAAAACACCCTGCGTGTCAGACAAAACTACGCAACTTTGGCGCGAGCCTCGCCGTGTTCTCAATGCTACTCCGTATGAGCCCCGGCTACTCACGCCTCCGTTTTGCTTGTTTTATATCTGACACTTCGTGAAGTTTTGCTTAACCAAACACCCTCTTTGTCTATGAAAAAGCCACGCGTAGCGGTTTTGATGAGCGGCGGTGTCGACTCCTCGGTGGCCGCCGGCCTCCTGAAGGAAGCCGGTTATGAAGTTATCGGTTTTACCCTCCAGTTATGGCCTTCCACTAAGGATGTCGGAGGCTGTTGCGGCCTTTCCGCCATTGAAGACGCCAAAAGAGTCGCCCGAATTCTTGATATTCCCCATTATGTCCTGAACTGCCGCAAGGTATTCCAGGAAGAAGTCATCGACTATTTTTGCCGGACCTACCTTTCCGGCCGGACACCCAACCCCTGCATTATGTGCAACCGCCGGATTAAGTTTGGTTATTTTTTGAAAAAGGCGCAGGAAATCGGCGCCGATTATATTGCCACCGGTCATTATGCCCGAATCGCCAGGAAAGGGACGGATTATTTTTTAAAGAAAGGCATTGACGCCAAACGGGACCAGTCCTATTTTCTTTACAACCTTGACCGGGGACAACTGGCGCGTATTCTTTTCCCGCTGGGAGGGTTGACCAAAGAAGAGGCGAGAAAAAAGGCGCGGGATTTTGGTTTTCCCAACTCCGAAAAAGAAGGCAGCCAGGAGATCTGTTTCATTCCGGATAATGATTACGGCCGGTTTCTGCGGGGTAGAATTAAAAAAGCGGCAATCCCGGGGCCGATTTTTAATCTGGGAGGAGAAGAATTGGGGCGGCATAAAGGAATCGCTTTTTACACCGTCGGCCAGAGAGAAGGATTGGGAATCTCTTTACCTAGGCCGCTTTACGTGGTAAAGATAGACCCGGCGCGCAACGCTTTAATAGCGGCGGAAAAGAAATCTGTTTTTCGGACAGAACTCCTGGCATCAGACCTTGCCTGGGTTACGGACAGACCCTCCGAAACTTTTACTGCAAAAGCAAAAATTCGCTATCGGAACCCGGAAACTCCGGTACAGGTGGAACTTTTGAACGGGAAAGTCCGGGTAAAGTTCAAAAAACCCCAATTTGCCGTGACCCCCGGCCAATCAGTTGTTTTCTACCGAAGAAATGTAGTTTTAGGCGGGGGAGTCATCGTCAGTTGAATTTGACCGGGGAAAACAAACATGTTAAAATAATACATATCAGTGCAATTATTTGTGGATTCCCGCTTGAAACATGCGGGAATGACAATTTTTCGAGGATAGCGGAGACAAAGAGGTTTCCGTAGTTTGACTATCCAAAGAAATAAGGCAAAGGCGCCTTCTTTCCCGAAAAGGGTGAAGAAAGCGCCTTTTTTTATTGGAGGGAAAATGGAATCTTACATCGAAAAAGTTTTTGCGTGGATGCAGAAAAAGAATCCCGGCGAACCGGAGTTTCATCAGGCGGTCAAGGAAGTTCTGGATTCTCTGGGGCCGGTAATCTCCCGTCATCCCGAGTACTGGGAGGTCGGAATACTGGAGCGGTTGGTGGAGCCGGAACGGGTAATCATGTTTCGGGTACCCTGGGTGGACGACCGGGGGAAGTGCCGGGTTAACCGCGGGTACCGGATTCAGTTCAACAGCGCCATCGGGCCTTATAAGGGCGGGTTGCGGTTCCATTCCACCGTAAACCTGGGTATCTTGAAGTTTTTGGCTTTTGAGCAGGTCTTCAAGAATTCATTGACCACGCTTCCAATGGGCGGGGGGAAGGGCGGTTCCGATTTTGAACCGAAAAACAGGACTGACGGCGAGGTGATGCGTTTTTGCCAGTCTTTTATGAGCGAACTCTTTCGTCACGTCGGGTCTGATACGGATGTTCCGGCCGGAGATATCGGTGTTGGCGGCCGGGAGATAGGATATCTTTTCGGCCAGTATAAGCGGCTGGTTAACAAATTTACCGGAGTGCTTACCGGAAAAGGGGTGGCCTGGGGCGGTTCCCTGATTCGTCCGGAGGCCACCGGATACGGCGTGGTCTATTTTGCGCAGGAGATGCTGAAGACGCGCGGGGATTCATTTAAAGGAAAGGTTTGCGTGGTTTCCGGCGCCGGAAACGTTTCTCAATATACGGTGGAAAAATTAAACCATTTAGGCGCTAAGGCTGTTACGCTGTCCGATTCCAACGGTTTTATCCATGACCCGGACGGCATTGACGCCGATAAGTTAAATTTTGTGATGGAATTGAAGAACGTTAAGAGGGGCCGCATCAAAGAGTATGCCGACAAGTACGGCGTAAAGTACTATGAAGGGCAGAAACCTTGGGGAATTAAATGTGATGCGGCTTTTCCCTGCGCCACTCAGAACGAAATTGACGGTAAAGACGCGGAAACGCTTCTTAAAAACGGATGTTTTATCGTTTCCGAAGGGGCGAACATGCCGACTGCGCCCGAGGGAGTGGAAAAGTTTATTAAAGCGAAGATTCTTTACGGGCCGGGAAAAGCGGCCAATGCCGGCGGCGTCGCAACTTCCGGTCTGGAGATGAGTCAAAACTCAATCAGGATGTCGTGGGAGAAGGAAGAGGTGGACCGGCGGCTCAGGGAGATTATGCAGAACATTCACGAAAAAACGGCAAGAGCCGCAAAAGATTACGGATATTCCGGCAACTATGTGGTCGGCGCCAATATTGCCGGATTTGAAAAGGTGGCCGCCGCCATGCTGGAACAGGGCATCGTTTAGGTTTGGATTATAAAGCGAGGAACGAAGCGGTCAGAGATGTCTTCAGCGATTTCCCGGCTTTCAGCGACAGGGCGTTTCCTTCCTTAACCGCCCGGGCGATGGTGGGCGGTCCGGAGAACGGTTCCAAAGCGATATTGTAGGTTCTGCCCCACCACGGGTAGTTGAAACTGCCGCCGGCAACCTGCCAGTACCAGAGATGGCTGAACACCTTCGCGTCCCACTCCATCATGAACGAAACTTTTTTCTCCGGATTTTTAACCCGGTAGCGTCCTTCTTTAAGGTTGGTCAGGAAAAACATATTAGAAACCTTGTCTTTAAAAGAAGGGACTTCCCGGAGGTCAACCGGACCTTTTTTGCCGGAAACGGCCGGCCATTTTCCCTTGCCGGGCAGAAGGTCGGTGCGGGAAGCGCCGTCACCCGCGAGAACCTCTACGTCAGGGTTGCCGGGAATTTCCAGCCGGCAGGCATTGGAAAGGAATGGCGCGCCAAAAGCCGGGTGGTGACCCCAGAGGAACTCCATCTTTTCCGCCGAAAGGTTGGTAACCGCCTCTTCCAGGCAGAGCGCCGGTGCATCTTTCTCCAGGGTTAAGATTTTTTCCAGGCGAAAAGGCGTGCGGTGGGTTTCCACCGACATCTTGACGGAAATTCTCTGAGAACTGTCTTCCAGAACCTGACAGTTCCAGGGAGAGAGGGAGACCTCGCCGTGCTGTCCGATGCTCGCTCCTTTGTATTCGGAAGCCGGGCCCGCGTTGGGCAGGATTTCCTGCCAGCCGCCTTCATAATAATCCATGAAATTACCCTGGGCTCCCCCGCCGTTGGTAGCCAAAAACCATTCTTTTGACCGTAATCCCAAAGGACTTTCCCACATTATATCCAGGTCCAGCGGTTTATAACGGAATTCAACGATATCCGAACCTTTCTCCGGCAGGATGCTGACCCTCAGGTTCTTATTTTCCAGAATTACCATCCGCCAGCCGCGAAAGGTAAGCTCAGTTTCTACCCGGCAACCGATTTTATTATTCATAATAGTCCCTTCTTTTTAAACTTCCGACATAAGCAACACCTTTCTTGTTCAGACAGTTTCTTTCAGCGGGACGCTTGCCAGCCCCGGCGTGTCTGGCTGCGCTCGGCGTAGTTCGTTGCTCGTCCGCCGATACTACAAAACCCGGCGGGACACCGTGCCCGCAACTCGCTCCGCACGCCCGCTGAAAGAACTGTCTGAACGAAAAAAAATTACGCACCACCGGATTCCTTTTCCAGCCGGTGTTTAAAGGGGTTATTCCGTAATAAAACTGGCTATTTGCCAGAGATGATTTTGGAGCGAGACAAGGAGCGAAGAAGATTGAGTAGTCACTGTACTACTCAAGCAATGAGAGACGCAGGCGCAGCCCAAAAGCACCTGGCCCTCCGGGGAGTCCCGTCTTTTGGTCATTGCGGCGTTGCTCCTCGTCAGTGTACCGCAGAGGGTACACTGACTTTGTCGCGCCTGGCACTAACCTTAAATCCGGGACTCCAAATAGCCAGTTTTATTACGGAATAACCCCTGCGGAAGGCGCGGGCAGGGATTTTCGTGCCGAAAGGGCACGAAAAGAGCGCCGACGAGCGTCAAGTGAAGTCAATTCACGCCGGGAATTGACAAGCGTCCGGCTGGAAAAGTAAATCTGGCAAAGGTGCGTTAAACACTTATAGCGAATTTTAACTTATAATCGAATATGACGCGAGCCGAAATCGTCGATTTTCTGAGAGAACACAACCAGCAC
>CAZBFL010000010.1:412-12904 GCA_964491175.1 uncultured bacterium | reverse complement strand
CTTCAGGGTTAAGCGTATCAAGGTAGGTGTACCCGTTGAACCAGGAACTGCATTCGTTAATCCTTACCGAAAAGACCAGCAGTGTTTCTCCGGAAGAGAGCCGGATGGGTTTCTTTGGTGATATTCTGCGTACGCCGCGGGCGGAAGTCCCTTCCACTCTGGCGGCAAATACCGCAACAATATCTTTTGTCCGCTTCAACTTCCGCGGGTCGGCCAACTTCTCCATTACCAGGGACCGCGCCCGGTATTTAATATCTTTGGTAACCAGGCCGCCGGCCGCGCCCGAGGGCCAGCGGTCCTCGTCGTAAAGCCAGGCCTTCATCCCCAATTTTTCCGCTTCTTCGCAGCAGGCGCGGACACAATCAAACCACTCTTCGGAAAGGTAGGGCGTGTCAAGCCCGACACGCGAATGCATGAAGAAACCGCCCAGGCCCATCTCCTTCATCAGGCGTACCTGGCGCCGGAGTTCATCCGGTTCCAACTTGCCGTTCCATGCCCAGAACGGCGTGCCCCGGAATAAACTCCCCGGATTTTTAAATTCGCGTTGCAGCATTGTCAGCGCCTTCTTCTCCATATCTTTTTTCTCCCCAATGATCGTGGTGTGCTTAATTTGATTAACGGCCGAAACAGCGGTCCTGAGCCTTGCGCCAGAGGGTTACGGTTTCGCCGGTTGGTTCATCCGGATTGACGGCGGGTATAAAGATGAGGTTGCCCTTTGTTTTCAAGCTGGAAAGGACCCGTTCGAAATATCCGGAGAGCGGTTCCTTTTCGTTTCTGGCGGCAAAACCGTAATACACCCTGCCGGCGGAAACGATCTGGGCGATGACTTCTTTCCAGGGATATTTTTCCGGATTACCGAAGTTGACCCCTTTAACCGCAGGCAGGCGCAGTATCCGGTCCAACAGGTTCTGGCCGCTGCCGCAGAAATGGACCCAGCCGTTGAAAGGTTCCAGCGCTTCCTGAATAAAAGGGGCGACAACCGCAATCAGGTCCGGCGAAAGAAGCGTGGTTGTATCTTCGCAGGCGCGCACCCCGCACCCGGACAGATAGAGGCCGTTGCCGTGACAGCCGCCGGTCGCGGGTTCTCCTGTCCATTGCTTTATTATCCGGGAGGCGGCGCGGTACACGTAAGCGGAAAGGGTCAGGAGATGCCGTACAAACTCCGGGTCATCGTAGAGTTCGGTAAAGATGGAATCGCCCAGGACCAAATGGGCGATATCGAAAGGTCCCTGGGTATCCGGCAGATATATCTTTACCGGGGTTCCGTTCAACCGTTTCCGGTAGAATTCTATGTACCTGCGGCAATCCGGCATCAGGCCCTTTTCGGCGACCGGCTCCAAATCCTCTACGGTCAGTTTTAAAATATCTTCTTTGGCGAGACGGCGCCGCAGCCAGGGCATTTTGTCCGGAAAGATATCCTGTTCCAGACCGAAAACGGTTGCCAGGAACCCGGTCCCGAAATTGACACGCACCGAAGGAACGCTGTCGCTCCCGGAACGCAAAACTCCGAGGACCGGCCATAATTGCTCGTAGAGCATCTTCGCCGGGTCGAAAAACTGTTCCTCAAGGTCAAAAACAGGATAGTTGTTTCTTTCCGGAATAACGCTTTCACCGAGCAGAATCGGCAGGTAATCGGTCTTTCTTCCTTCCCAGACTGCGGCCTGACGCCCCCGGGCCTTCTCCAGGACGGCCGGATTGACTTCTTTCCGAATCAAACCAAGCAATTCATCAAGCGGAACCGGTATATCCATATTTTTTATTTTATATCATCGGCAATTGGTTTGACAAATTCGTCCGGCAATTAAAAATCAATCTAAAATTTGCGTTCGGCCTTGTCTTCTGATAAAATTATGAAAATGGCAAATAATAATTTAAAGCGGTTGGAACTTAAAGCGGAAGAAGTGAGAGCGGCCTGTTCGGAAAAAACCTGTCCTTACGACAGCACATTAAAAATTCCTCCCCTGGAAGGCATTATCGGCCAGGACCGGGCGGCCCGTTCCCTGGAGTTTGGCCTTAAGATTCAAAAACCCGGTTTTAATATTTACGTTTCCGGAATTCCGGGAACCGGCCGGACGACCTCGGTTGACGCCGCGGTGGCGGAGTTGGCCGGGACCCAGCCGGTGCCTGATGACTGGTGCTACGTCTATAATTTTGAGGACCCGGACCGGCCGAGAGCGCTCTGTTTTCCGCCGGGCATGGGCCGGACTTTTCAGAAAGACATAGACACCCTGCTTGATGAACTGAAGACCGAGGCACCGCGCGCCTTTGAAAGCAAGGAATACGAAGAACAGCGCAATCAGATTCTGCAGTTATTGCAGGAGGAGCGCCAGCGATTATACGCCGAACTGGAAAAGAAGGCGGAAGCAGAGGGGTTCAGTCTCAAACAGACCGCAACCGGCCTGCTGCTTCTGCCCATTATGGACGGCAAACCGCTGACCGAAGGCGAATACGAGAAATTAGGGCCGGCCGAAAAAGATTTTTACCGGAAAAAGCAGGAGAAGATTTACGCGGAAATCTCAGAGGTGATGCGCCGGATAAGACAGCGGGAAAAAGACATCCGCGGTAAACTCCAGGACCTTGACCGGGAGACCGGGACCTTCACGGTGAAGCACCATTTCGACGAACTGCGCCAGAAATATCAGGACCTTCCGGAAGTAACCGGCCACCTGGAGCGGGTCCAGCAGGAGTTGGTGGAGCACATCCACGATTTTCTGGAGAAGGAGGAGGCGGAGATTCTGCCCGGCCTGAAGATGCCGGCCCAGCGGAACCCGTTTCTGCCCTACCGGGTCAACCTTTTGATAGACAACAGCCAGACCAAGGGCGCGCCGGTGGTCAGGGAGGGAAACCCGACTTATTTTAACCTTATCGGCCGGCAGGAGTACCGGCCCCAGTTCGGTTCCTTTGTGAGCGATTTTACGATGATTAAGGCCGGCGCCCTGCACCGGGCAAACGGCGGATATCTTATCCTTCAGGCAAACGACCTCTTCACCAGGTATTTTTCCTGGCAGGCGCTGAAGCGGTGTCTTAAGAACGGCGCGATGCGGATAGAAGACCTGGCCGAGGAGTTCCATCTAATCAGCACCCCGTCCACCCGGCCGGAACCGATTCCGCTTTCCACCAAGGTGATTATCATCGGCAACCCGTACGTCTACCAGCTGCTTTTTGCCTACGATGAGGACTTTCCGAAACTTTTTAAGGTTAAGGCCGATTTTGACTACCGGATTGACCGGAACGAGGAGGGTGTTAAGCAATACGCGGCTTTTATCAGCCGGCACTGTCAGGAAAACAGCCTTCTGCCGTTCCACCGTTCCGCCATCGCCAGGATTGTGGAGTACGGCAGCCGGCTGGTGGAGGACCAGCAGAAACTGACCAGCCGTTTTATGGAAGTGGCGAATATTTTACAGGAGGCGGATTACTGGGCAAGGCAGGAGCAGAAGAAGACGGTTATGGCCGAAGACGTGCAGCGCGCGGTTGAGGAGAAGGTTTACCGCAGCAACCGGATTGAAGAACGCATCCGGGAGATGGTCAAAGACGGCCAGATTCTGATGGATGACCGGGGCGGGGTGGTGGGCCAGGTGAACGGCCTGGCCGTCATTTTCCTCGGCGATTACATGTTCGGCCGGCCCAGCCGGATTACGGTGCGTACCTTCGTGGGCAAAGAAGGGATACTGGATATCGAGAGAGAGACCAAGTTAGGCGGGCAGATTCACACCAAGGGTATCTTAATTCTGAGTGGATTTCTGGGACAGCGGTATGCCCACACCGAGCCGTTAACCCTTTCCGCCTCAATCTGTTTTGAACAGTCGTACGAGGAGGTGGAGGGGGACAGCGCCAGCAGCGCGGAACTTTACGCCCTCCTTTCCAGTTTATCCGAACTGCCGCTCAAACAGGGGATTGCCGTAACCGGCTCGGTCAACCAGAAGGGCGAGGTACAGCCCATCGGCGGGGTCAACGAAAAGGTGGAGGGCTTCTTTGAAGTATGCAAATTAAGAGGTTTTACCGGAGAACAGGGCGTTATCATTCCCAGGACAAACGTCAAAAACCTGATGCTCAAAGAGGATGTGGTTAAGGCGATTGCCTCCGGTAAATTCCACATCTGGGCCGTTACGAATATTGACGAGGGCATTGAAATTCTAACCGGCGTTCCGGCCGGCCAGCAGCGTCCGGACGGAACGTTCCCCGCTAAAAGCGTCAACGGCCTGATAGCGAAACGGCTGGTAAAATTGAACGCATATTATACGGAAAGCCAGAAACCGAAGCGCCGCAAGAAGAAAAAGAAGTAGGACAGGCGTCCCGCCTGTCAATCCTAAAATTCCCCTCCCCTGGAGGGAGGGGTGAGGGAAGGGGGAAAACTGCGCAAAATAGCCGTAATCGGCGCCGGGCACGTAGGGCTCGTAACCGCAGCCGGATTCGCGAAATTAGGACATCCGGTGATGGCGGCCGACCAGGACAAGAATAAGATAGAGATGCTTCTTGCCGGACAGGTTCCATTCTTTGAACCGGGCTTGACGGAGTTGGTGTCGGAGACGGTAAAATCCGGCCGGTTGGCGTTTTCCACCCGGATAAAGGACGCGGCGGAATTTGCGGAAGTTATCTTTATCTGCGTGGGTACCCCCAGCCGGGGTGACAGCGGTGAATCCGACCTTTCCGCGGTGGAAAAGGTAACCGCCGGCATCGCCCGCAGTCTCGTTGATTACCGCCTTATCGTAGAGAAAAGTACGGTGCCGGCGCTGACCGGCGAGTGGGTCAAATACACACTGAAGACCCTGGGACCGAAAGGCGTGCCTTTTGACCTGGCCGCCAATCCTGAATTTTTACGGGAGGGAAGCGCGGTTTCCGATTTTTTCAAACCGGACCGCATCGTGGTCGGCGTGGAGACGGACCGCGCCCGCAGTATCATGGAAGAAATTTACGGTTCTTTCCCCGCGCCGCTGCTTTTCACCGACATAAAGAGCGCGGAATTAATCAAGCACGCCAGCAACTCGTTTCTGGCGCTCAAGATTTCCTACATCAACGCCATCAGCCATATCTGCGAAAAGGTGGGTGCGGATATCAACCTGGTTTCCAAAGGGGTTGGGCTGGACCGGAGGATCGGCCCCGGACACCTTTCGGCCGGAATCGGTTACGGCGGCGGTTGTTTTCCGAAAGACGTCGCTTCTTTTATACACCTTGCCCGGAGCGTCGGCTATGATTTTAAGATTTTGGAGGCGGTCTCCCGGGCAAACCGGGAACAGAAACAATTGGCGCTGGAGAAGATTAAGAAAGGTATCTGGAACCTGAACGGGAAGACGTTCGGCGTCCTGGGTCTGGCTTTTAAGGATGAGACCGACGACATCCGGGAAAGTCCGGCGCTGGATATCGTTCGGTTGCTGTTAAAGGAAGGCAGCCGGGTTCAAGCATACGACCCGGCGGCCGGCGAAAATGCCGCAGCGGATTGCCCGGAGATAAAACTTTGTAAAGACCCTTACGAGGCGGCCGAAGGAGCGGATGCCCTCCTGGTTCTGACCGAGTGGCCCGCCTTTAAAAAACTGGACTTTGCCCGCATCAAGTCACTCCTGATTGCGCCGGTTATCTTTGACGGCCGCAACTTCCTTGACCGGGAAGAACTTCAATCCCTCGGTTTCACCTACCTGGCCCTCGGTCGGCCGTAACCAGGATACGAAGTTAAACTAAACCATAAAACCGTAAAGGGTGTTTTTCAATCCGCTGTGATTTTTGGAGATGATTTTAAAATCATCCAACCCCAACTCCCCGGCTAAGACCCGGAGTTTTCTCAAGTCCGACCCGGTCGGACTTAATTTCACTTCATACGCCACTTTTTTGTTTAGAATAAAATCCACTTCAACCCCGCTTTTCCTCTGATAATAATTCACCTCCCCTCTTTGCCGGATATTCTGGAAGACGCTGTTTTCGAAGAGACGGCCGTCGTCAATCTTCGCAAATTGGTTGGCCAGGCCCGTGTCGCAAATATAAACCTTGGGAGTTTTTCTGAGTTCGGAATCTTTTCCTCTGCTGAACGGTTTGATGGTTTTTATGAAATAGGTATTTTCCAGGAAAGAGATATAATGATTCAGGGTAATTCGGGAAACGCCTAATTCCCTCGAAATTTTTTGCACGTCTAACCTGGAGCCGACCCTTTGCATTAAGAGCAGCATTAAATCTCTGATTACTTCATTTTTCCGGAAGTCCCCCAGTTGCAGAACTTCCAGCTGAAAAAAGGAAGAAAAGATATCTTCAATAGCCCTCTTTTTTTCGGCGACGGTATTTTTTAACACCACCTGCGGAAATCCTCCGAACAGGATGTATTCTTCGTAAAGGCGGGAGAGCGTATCAAAGACCGGTTTCGTTATCTCTTCCGGATTTACCGGAATTTTTGAGGACGTTCCCTTAAAGACGAGAAATTCCGAAAAACTGAGCGGGAATAGTTCAAAAATATTTTTTCTGCCCGCCAGCGATTCGGTGAAGACATTTTTTAAATAGAAACTGGCCGAGCCGGTCAGAAAGAATTTTACGCGGTAGTGGTCTATGAAGTATTTGACAACCGACGGTAAGTTTTTGACAAATTGTATTTCATCTAAAAATATAAAGGACTGCAGGTTGAAATTAATTCCGAGAAATTCAAATGAATATTTGATTTTTTCATAATCGTCTTCTTCAAAATATTTTCTGTTCAGCGGATTTTCTAAATCCAGAAACACCTTATTTTTGGAATCAATTTTCTCCGAAATGAGGTTAAGAAGCGTTGTCTTGCCGGTCCGCCGCATTCCCGTGAGGATAACCGCTTCGGGGGAGGCAAGGTATCGGTTGATTTCACGAAAGATGGCTCGAGGCTTTATCATATGGTGATAGTATACATAAGGTAGGACTATTTGTCAAATCTACATTATATAAAGTTACATAAAAAGGTAGAGGAGAGGTTTTGCCGGAGGTGGATTAAAATACGGAGAGGGTGATGCCGTAGCGAAGACTGAGGCGGAAGACTTCTTCTTTTTCCAGAACAAAGGTGCCGGCAGAGATTGCCAGGACCCGACCGGAAATCCGGGCCATGACTTTAAGGGTGCGTGGTCCGATTACCGGCAGGTCAAAACGCAGGTCCTGTTTGGGACGGCTCACCTTGACGACCACCAGATTTTTGGTGAGACGTCCGGCGCGGCGAATAGTCGAGTCGGTGCCGGATATTCCTTCCAGCGCCAGCACAATTCCGTCCTTGGTTGCTACCGTAAGGCCAACGTCAAGGTCGGCCAGAGTTTCCGCTACTTTCCGGCCTAATTCAACATCCGATTTTTCTCTTTGGGATAAATTCGGGCCGGTAATTGTTCCGGCAGGCAGGAAAAGTTCTTCCAGCAGGAAGCTTGAGGATAAAAAAGAGATGCCTCTTTCCTGAAAGTGGTTGGCGATGGCGCCGAGGAAAGTGTTGGTTCTCCGGTCGGGTATTTGTTCCAGGAGTTGTGTCATCTGCGGGTCAAGGGACTTCGGCTGCAGGAGCCGGAAATGGCGCACCTGTCCCAGCATCACCGCTTCTTTTACGTTGTTTTCCGTAAAGAACCTTACGCCTGTATCCAATTGTCCCACCGGTACCACAAGAGAACGTTCCGAAAGATTGATGACTTTCCGGGGCGCTTCCTTTTTGATGGCCAGGGTATAGACCGCAAAACCCTTTTCTTCGGCTTTATTTAGAAAAAGCAGAGGCAAAGAACCGTTACCAGCGATTAAACCAATTTTATTCATGTTTTTTCCGGCTGATGGCAATGCCGCGTTCGGAATTAGCGATGAATTGTAGGAGAAATGTTATTTCCGGTGTGGTCAAAACTTCTGTTTTTATTCTCTCAACCGCGTGGTTCAGATTAAGGCGGCTGCGTATCAGAAAACGGAAGGCCTTTTCCAGTCCGGCGATCGCTTCCTGGCTGAAATTGTTTCGCTTCAGACCGATGCTGTTTAGCCGGTAGGCGCGGGCAGGGTGTCCGTCAGACATACTGTAAGGCAGGATGTCCTGGCAGACCTTGGAATGGCCGCCGACGATAGCGAAGGCGCCTACCCGGCAGAACTGGTGAACCCCGACCAGGCCGCCGAGATTCGCATTATTTTCAATCGTAACGTGGCCGGCCAGGGTGGCGTTATTGGCCAGAATCGTGTTATTGCCGACAATGCAGTTATGGGCGATGTGGCTGTAAGCCATAATTAAATTATTGGAACCGATAGAGGTTTCCCTGCCCTCATCGGTAGCCGGGTTAATGGTTACGTATTCCCGGATGGTGTTGCGCTCGCCTATGCGGACAAAGGTCTTTTGTCCCCGGTATTTCAGGTCCTGGGGCGGGCTGCCGATGACTGCGCCGGTAAAGATGCGGTTATCCCGGCCGATGGAAACGTGGCCGGTGATGACCGCGTGAGGTCCGACTTCAGTGCAGTCGCCGAGTTTAATCACGCCGTCCAGGACCGCGCCCGGTCCGATAACGACATCCCTGCCTAACTCTACGTTTTTTCCTACTGTTGCGCTCGGGTCTATCTTCATGTGGGAAACGATAAATATATATTTTATCCTAAAACGGCATTTTTCGTAAAGTGGACGCCGCGGATAAATTCTTCGGCGGGGAGACGTTTCTTTCCGGCTGCCTGCAGTTCGGTGAGCAATAAAGAACCTTTGCCGCAAGCCACTTCAATTCCGCTTTTATCTATTTTGAGAATGGCGCCGGGTTTCGCCGGGCGAGGTGCGGTTTTGTTTGCCGGCCTGGCTCCGTAGATGATGATTTTTCTATCGCCGTAAAAAGTATAGGCGCGGGGCCAGCGGATAAAGGCGCGCACTTTTGCCGCAATTTCCGCGGCGTCTTTCTGCCAGTCAATCAGACCGTTTTCCTTGGTAATTTTGGCGGCATAAGTGGCCGCGTCTTCCGCCTGGGGTGTCGGCGCGGCGGTTCCGCGCGCCGCTTCCTTAAGGCTTTTTACGGCCAGTTCCGCGCCGATTTCCGCCAGACGCCGGCTTAAAGCAGGCGTATCTTCATCCGGCCGGATGGCCGTTTTTTTTTGAGACAGTATCGGGCCGGCGTCCATACGCGGCGTTACCGCGATAATCGTTACGCCGGTTTCCCGTTCCAGGTTCAGGATGGCGCGTTCCACCGGAGCCGCGCCCCGGTATTTGGGCAGGAGAGAGGGATGAATATTGAAGACCCCTTTTTCCGGAATTTCTAAAACCGCTTTTTTCAGCAATTGGCCGAACGCAGCCACCAGCATGATTTCCGGCCGGCAGGATTTCAGTTTCGCGACTATTTCCGGGCGGTTGATGTCGGCGGTTTCAAGCACCGGCAGGTTCAGCGAAAGGGCAATGGTTTTGATTGGCGTCGAAAGCGTTTTTAATCCGCGGCCGGCCGGTTTGTCCGGCGCGGTGACCACACAGCAGACCTCCGGCGCCAGTCTCTTCAGGGCCGGCAATCCAAGTTCGCCGCTGCCGATAAATATCAGGCGCATTGTTTGCCCCCGACAATGGTTGCAAAGACTGAAAGGTCCTGGTTTAAGATTACGATGTCGGCGTCTTTTCCGACCCCCAGGCCGCCCTTGCTTTTTTCAATACCCAGGATCCGCGCCGGGTTTTCGGTTACGGTCTTTACGGCGGTTTCAAGCGTGCAGCCGGTAAATTTTATCAGCCGTCCAATCATCTGGTTTAAACCGAGCGCGGTGCCGACCAGGGTTTCTTTATTGCGGTAGCCGGTGCCGTGCTTTGTCCGGTATTTAACGCCGTCGTAAAGATAAGTTCCGTCCGGCAGCCCGGTTGAAGTCACGCCGTCGGAAATTGTCACAAAACGGGAATCGCCGAGAAGGTTGAGGGTCAACCTGACGATTTCCGGCTTGAGATGAACGCCGTCGGTGATAACCTGGCAGGTTACGTTCCTGTTTTCAAAGATGGCCGGCAGCGGTCCCGGGGACCGGTGGTGCATCGAAAGCATGGCGTTAAAGAGATGGGTCACGTGGGAAATTCCGGCTTCTATTCCCCGCCGGGTGTCTGCGTAGGAAGCGCTTGAATGGCCGAAGGAAGCGATCACGCCGGAATCAGCCAGTTTCCGGATAATCGGCAAACTGCCCCGCAGTTCCGGCGCAATCGTCATCATCTTAAGGGTCTTGCCGGTCATGTCCTGTATCCGCCGTAAAATCGTCCGGGAAGGCCGGCAGGCGGAATCCGTCAATATCCCGCCCTTCTTCTCCGGGGAGATGAACGGACCCTCCAGGTGAATTCCCAGCAGGTTCGCGCCGCCCAAATCACGGCCGGTGTTTTCCGCCGCAGCGGCAACCGGAAGGTTTTTACTGCCCGGTTTGAATACGGTGGTGGCTAAAAAACCGGTCGTGCCAAGCCGGGCAAGGGTTTTAGAGATAGTTTCCAGGCTGGTTTGGCCGGCGTCCAGCACGCTTGCGCCGCCTGCGCCCTGGATATGCACGTCAATAAAGCCCGGCGCCACGACGCGGCCGGACGCGTCCAGGACCCGGCAATTTTCGTCAGCGGTCTTAACCTTTCCGATGCGGACGATAGTCTTGCCGCGTATCAGTATATCGGTCCTCTCTTTTTCGGGAACGTTGAAGAGACGTCCGTTTTTAATCAGCAGATAGTCCATTTTACCCTTTTAGAATCCTTTAATTTTAACGCTTTTTCCGCAACCAGTCAAAATTGACTATTGTTCTATTTCCTGATATGATTTATAGTCCATGGCTCAGGATAGCAAAGCAACGGAAACGAAACAGGTGAAAAAAGACGGTTGGATCGCCTATCGTCCCCAGATAAAGCTGCTGGACTGCACCGTCCGGGACGGCGGCTTGATGAACGACCACGCCTTTGACGACAAGACGATTAAGGCCGTTTATGAAACCTGCGTTGAAGCCGGGATAGATTACATGGAACTCGGGTATAAGTCGTCAAAGAAGATTTACGCGCCCGACCAGTTCGGCTGCTGGAAGCACTGCAATGAAGACGATATCCGGCGCATCGTGGCCGACAACCCCACCCCGCTTAAACTGGCGGTGATGGCCGATGCGGAGCGCACCGATTACCACGAAGATATCCTGCCGTCGGACAAGAGCGTCCTGGACATGATTCGCATTGCCACTTACATCCACCAGATACCGGAAGCGCTGGACATGATTAAGGACGCCCACGAAAAAGGATACGAAACGACCGTAAACCTGATGGCCGTTTCCACGGTCCAGGAGAAGGAACTCAACGATGCCCTGGAACTGCTGGCCGTTTCCGAGGTCCGGGTGATTTACCTGGTTGACAGTTTCGGCGCATTTTACAGCGAGCAGGTAAGGGATCTGGTCAATAAATATTTGAGTTACGCCGGGCCGGGCGGGAAAGAAGTCGGTATCCACACCCACAATAACCAACAGTTGGCGTATGCCAATACCGTTGAAGCGCTGATAACCGGGGCAAATTACCTGGACGCCAGTTTGGCCGGGCTGGGCCGGGGCGCCGGCAACTGCCAGATGGAACTCCTGCTCAGTTTTCTGCACAATCCCAAGTTCAACCTCCGGCCGGTGCTTAAGTGCATCCAGGACTATATTGAACCGATGCGGGAAAAACTGCGCTGGGGGTTCGATATTCCCTATATGATTACCGGCCACCTGAACCAGCACCCCAGAACCGCGATGAAGTTTATGGCGGACGAGGTCAACCGCAAAAATATCGTGGACTTTTTTGACTCCATGCTTGAAGAAGAGTAGGGGCTATTCGTTTGTAGTGGGACAGGCGTCCCGCCTGTCGAAAGTTTCGTTATCCCCTCCGTTTCACGACCGCATGAAAAGCGACACTATCTGCGCCATATCCACCCCGCTGGGCCGCGGCGGCATCGGAATCATCCGGCTCTCCGGTCCAAAAACCTACCCCTTTCTGGAACGGCTCTTTCGCGACAAAAAGGGCCGGCCGGTAAAATTAGGCCGACTTTCTTCTCACACCGTTAAGTACGGTTTTATCCGGGAAGACGGCAAGACCAGGGACGAAGTTCTCCTGACAATGATGAAGAGTCCCAGAAGTTACACCCGGGAGGATATGGCGGAAATCGGATGTCATGGCGGCCTGGTCCCGCTTAGGGGAGTTTTGAAGGCGCTTATTTCGGTTGGCTGCCGGCTGGCCGAACCAGGCGAGTTTACCAGGCGTGCTTTTCTTTCCGGCCGGATAGACCTGCCCCAGGCCGAAGCGGTGCTGGCGGCCGTTAACAGCCGGACCGAAACCGGACTCTCCGCCGCCCTGGACCAGTTGCAGGGCCGGCTCTCCCGGAAGGTTGCGGAACTGGAAAAGAAGATTCTTTTTCTTCTGGCAGAGGTGGAAGCCGGGATTGAATTTCCGGAAGACGGCTTGCCGAAGGGAAGTGTAATTTCTTATCAAGAAATGATATCCGAAATCTGCCGGGAAGCAAAGGAGTTTGTCTCCGGCGCCGAAGAAGGCAAAATTCTGGAAGAAGGCTTGAAGGTGGCGATATTGGGCCGGCCGAACGTCGGGAAGAGCAGTCTCCTGAATAT